>BTID01000223.1:0-21117 GCA_036245275.1 Termitinemataceae bacterium | reverse complement strand
GCCGAATTATTTACCCATGCTGCCATGCAGGGACGTCATAAACTCTTTGTTACATGCGACAATTTTGTTTACAACAATTATGCCTTTGCTTTAGTTTTAGAAACAGGCATGAAAGATGTTGTGGCATGGGCAAAACGAAAAGAAATTGTCGTAGAAAATGCTTTTTCAAATACCATAATGAATTTAGGCAATATCCCGCAAAATTTATGCCCAAACGCAGATTCTTTGAGCCTTCGTACAGCTTTATTCCCTATTTACCCGCGATTAGGCAGTGCAAACGCTGTAAAAATAGGAAAACTTATAGAAAATTTGCCATAAAAATAATACTTGAATATTTCTAAGTAACTCAATATAATTTTTTCACGATGTAATGAATTTTTTTTACATCGGTCAATTTTATGGCATTAATAACAATTAGATGATTTTTTATCACTTGTGGATAACTTGTTGATAAAGTCTTGTTAATTATTAACAAAAATACATTTGCCGGTTGATAAATTTTTTAATTGTTATAAGATTTGTAAGTGTATATATAATATAGAGTTACGAATCGATAATAAAGTGTTTTTTACAAGTTATTAACACTTTACTATATTTGGTTAAAATAAGCTGAATTTAGCTTGTGGATAACTTGTTGATATTTTGTAAAAAGGTTGTTTGATGGACGAGAAAAACGATTATAACGCTACTTGGAAGACTGTTATAAATCAAATTTCTAATAGCTCTAATAGTCAGGATTTTAACTGGTGGACTGACCTTTCTCTAAAAAAAACCACAGACAATAATTTTGTGATTTTAGCTCCTTCTGCGCTTATACGTGATCAGATAAAAAACCGCTATTTTTCCATAATTAAAGCAGAAATGGAAAAAGCCTTTGGAGATAATGTAAAGTTTTCTATTGATTTACGCCCAAAAGAACCCGGTTCCGAAAAAAATAATCCTATTGAATATAAAAATGAACCTAAAAAACCAATTGATACGCCAACTGAAGCGGCTCATTACAATATCAACATCAAACCTGAAAAAAAACAGCAAAATAAAGCTTTGCAAAAAAACTATACCTTTGATAATTATGTTATTGGCGAAAACAATAAATTTGCAGTTAATGCAGCTTTAGCCGTTGCAAAAAATCCCGGAAAATCTTACAACCCTCTATTTATTTACGGAGGTGTCGGTTTAGGAAAAACACATCTAATGCAGGCCATTGGAAATTATGTTACTGAACATTCCGACAGTAAAATCTTATGCGTCACAGCAGAGAAATTTATGAATGAGTTTATAGAATCTATAAACAGCGACAAAAAATCTGCGCAAGCATTTAGAAATAAATACCGTCATACTGATTTATTAATGATTGATGATATTCATGTTTTCAAAAAACAGCAAGAAAGCACCTTAGATGAACTTTTTAACACCTATGAAGCATTGCACAATGGTCAAAAACAAATGGTATTTACTTGCGACCGTCCTTCACATGAATTAACCAATCTTCCAGAGCGTTTAAGAACACGTTTAGGCATAAATGTTGATCTTCAACCACCGGATTATGAAACACGCGTTGCTATAATAAAGTTTAAAGTCAAAATTGAAGGTATTTCCTTGCCTGATGATGTAATATCTTTGATAAGTAAAAACATAACATCAAATATTCGTGACATTGAATTTGCGCTAAAAAGGTTATTTCTTTGTAAAGAGCTTGAACGCAAGGAAATAACTCTGCCGATTGCTCAAGAATACTTAAAAGATATTTTTTCTACTCCCAGATTTTCTAACATTTCAATAGAAACTATACAAAATGTTGTGGCTGACCATTATAACTTAACTACAAAAGATTTACGTGGAAACCGAAAAACACAAAATATTGTATTTCCAAGACATATTGCAATGTATATTTCCCGCGAATTAACAGAATGTTCAACAACAGAAATTGGCGAAGCTTTCGGACGTGATCATTCAACAGTTTTAAATGCAATAAGTAAAACAGAAAAAAAATTAGGCGAAAGCCCTTCTGAAGATTCAAATATTAAATCTTTAATTAAAATTATTAAGGAGAAATCTGTTAAATAAATGTTAAAATCTTACTACTCAATTGTGAATAATTTTAAAAGTATAAAAAATTTGTTAATACATAGCTTAACTATTAACTTTTTGTGTATTTTATATAACTATATATTATATATACTTAAGACACTAATTAACAAATTAACACTCTCTACTAATACTACTAATTATATATATATAAATTTAGAATTTAGGAGTTCTTATGAAATTTGTGTGTGAAAAAAATGCTATTCTTACAGAAATTGCAATTGCGCAGGAAATAATAATTGCAAAAAATCCAATCTCAATACTTTCCAATATTTATTTGGAAACAGCAGCACAATCTTTGATTATTAAGTCAAGTGATATTAAGATTAATTTTACAACTAAAGTTCCTGTTTCTGTTATTGAAGAAGGTAAAACAACGGTAAAAGGTGATATTTTTTTAGGTATTGTCAATTCAATGCCTGAAGGAGAAATCGATTTTGAAATTTTTGATAACAATTTGATTATCAAACCTAGTTCATCATCAAGTAAAAAACTACGTTTTCAAATACCGATAATTCCTGTTGAACAGTATCCGCTGTTTCCATCAACAGAAAATGTTAATTTTTTTGATATTAACATAAAAGATTTTAAGTCTATGATTAAGCAAACAATTTTTTCTGTATCTGATGATGAAACAAGATATTTTATGACAGGTATTTATTTTGAACGTATTGAAGATAAACTGATAATGGTTTCCACAGACGGCAGACGTCTTGCATGTATAGAACAAGAGCTTGTTGATCCTAATATAAATTTTGAGGGAATTATTATTCCGGAAAAAATATTAAATATATTTTTAAAGAGAGCAGGAGATGAAGGAAATTTAACTATTGGTATTAAGAAAAGTAATATTTTTCTTAATTTTGCATCTTACTCTCTTAGTTCAGTTTTAATTGAAGGTCAGTTTCCAAATTATAGAAAGGTTATTCCTGATGAGAATAATTTTACTGTTAGTGTTAATAAAAATGATTTAATAGATGCACTTAAACGTGTTTCTCAAATGATCGAAAAAAAATCAAAACGTGTGTATTTTCAATTTAAAAAAGAGTATACTTCAATCTACACAGATAAAAGTGATATTGGAGACGCTATTGAGGAAATACCATGTGAGTTTAGCGGAGAAGATGAAACTGTCGCATTAAACTATAGCTACATGGAAGATGTGTGTAAAGCTATTTCTTCCGATAAAATCACCATTTTATTTAAAGAAAAAGGGAAGGCATTAACAATAAAACCAGACCCTGTCGAAAACTTTTTACATGTTATTATGCCGATGTCTCTCGACTAAGAAATAAATGGTTTTATCATCTTTAAGCACCTGTAATTTTCGTAATTTAAAAGATGATGAGACAGATTTAAAGGCAAAAAATGTTTACCTTGTCGGTATAAATGGGCAAGGTAAAACAAACTTTTTAGAAGCATTATATTTTTCAAATTATGCAAGTTCATTTCGTGGTGTAAAAGATTCTGATATTATATCTTTAAATAAAAAAGATTTTTCAGTACGATTAAAATTATGTAATTCAATTATCGAAAATATCTTGATTAAAATCGAGAATAATAAAAAAACTATTCTAATCGATAATAAAAAAATTGATAGCCGAAAAGATTTACTATCAATAATGTCTTGTATAATTTTTTGTCATGAAGATATGGAATTTATTACAGGAAGTCCGGAAAAACGAAGATGGTTTTTTGATCAAAATATTTCATTATATAATTCTGAATATTTAGAAGATTTACAGAGATATAAAAAAGTTTTAAAATCAAGAAATATTATTTTAAAGGAAATTAAACAAGGATCAAGTTCAGATACTCTAAATATTTTAGATCCGCAATTAGCTGAATACGGTTTAAGAATAATAAATCAACGTATAAAAGAAACTGAATATTTTTCAGAAATTTTTAACCGGATATATAATAAAGTTGCAGAAATATACAATATAAATATTACATATAAAAAATCTTGGACTTCAGATTCTGTAGAAGAAATAACTTCATATTTATTAGCAAATAGAGAGAGAGATGTTTTTTTTGGAAGTACATTGTCAGGGCCGCACAGAGATAAATATTGTTTTAACAAAAATAAAAGTGAATTTTCAGAAAATGCTTCTACCGGCCAAAAAAGATTATTTGCGTTGTTATTGCGTGTTGCACAAGCTTCTCGTTATACAAAAATGACGGGCAAAAATCCAATACTTCTACTAGATGATGTTTTGCTTGAGTTAGACGGAGAAAAACGGATAAAATTTTTAAATAATTTACCGGAATATGAACAGGCATTTTTTACTTTTTTACCGGAAGAGCCGTATCAAAAATATAAGGATGACAAAACAAAAATTTATTATGTTAATGATGGTATACTATCAGAATGAAAGAATTAAAAGAACTGCTAAAAAAATATTTAGAAAATACAAATTTAGAGGAAGTAAAATTTTTTAACTTTCAAAAGGCATGGCCGGATATAGTCATAAAAATATTAGGAACAAATGAAGGTCATATTTTTATAAAAAACTTAAAAAATAATATTTTAATAATCGAAACAGATCATTGCGGCTGGATTCAATTATTACAGACAAAACAAGAAGAATTACTTAAAATAATAAAAACTGATTACAAACTTGAAAATATAAATTCAATTTCTGTAGTATTAAAAAAATAGATAAAGTGATTTATAATTAAATTAAATGGCTATTAAAGACAATATAAAACAAATTCAAGCGCACATTGCAGACTGTTGTATACAAACCGGCCGTAGTTTTGACGATATTAGACTGATGGCAGTTTCTAAATTTCAACCGCGCCACAGTGCAGAAGAGGCGTTTTTATCCGGTCTAAATCTTTTTGGAGAATCGCGTGTAAGAGAGGCCAGCGAAAAGTTTTTTAATTTTGCAGACCGCCAAAATTACGAACTTCATTTAATTGGAAGTTTGCAGCGTAATAAGGTAAAACTTGCCGTTGAGACATTTGATTGTATTGAATCTGTTGATCGCAGTAGCTTAATTGACGAACTAGGTAAAGCAACAACAGGTTTAAAAAAAACAATAAAGCTTTTATTTGAATTAAATGCAGGAGAAGAGCAGAAAAGCGGGTATAAGACACTCGATGAAGTTTTTTATGCTGTGGAAAAAGTACTTGAGTTTCCTTTTTTAAAGATAGCAGGCTTTATGACAATGGCACCATTTACAGATGATGAAACAATAATAAGAGCAGCATTTAAGGCGTTATTTAATGCACAGCAACAAGCACAGCAGCGTTTTAGTAATTGTGATTGGGCAACACTTTCTATGGGGATGTCAAACGATTATAAAATAGCTATACAAGAAGGTTCAACACTTATAAGAATAGGAACATCAATATTTGGAGATAGATCAGCATGAGAAGAAAATATTTTATTTTTTTTACAGTATTTTATTTATTCATGTCTTCAAATGTATTTGCACAAACATCAACTAATGCCGCTACTGTTGTAAAGCCGGAACCTAAGTACCCGCAATGGGTGCTAGACATTAGACGCGCAGATATTATTGCATTTGGTGCTTTCCCGATTTCGTGGCTTTTGGCTGCAACGTTTGTAGATTTATATCGTTGCTCTATAAATGATTGGGATTTAAGATATGCGCCATGGCCGGCAACGGCAGCAGGGGCTATTCCCCGCACAAATGAAGAATTTATTACGATTATTGGTGTGGCCGCAGGTATATCTGTTGGATTAGCCCTAGCAGATTTTATTGTTGTAAAAATAAAGCGCGCTAGAGCTAAGGCAAAAAGTGAGAGTTTACCCAGAGGTGATCCTATAATAATACGAAGAAATCTAAAAACAGGCGATATTATAGAAGAAGAGCCGGATGAAAATCCCGAAGATAGCGCCGAATTAGAAATCGATACCGTAGAAGAAACAAAAGAATAATGCCATCATATACAGGACTTGTTACAGGTCAATCTATGCGTTTAGATGTTTATATTGCACAAAATCTATCCCTTATGCGGCGTTCTCAAATAAAGCGTAGGAATTTACAGGCAATTGTGAATGGTAAAAAAGTAAAAGTATCTTGCATGGTAAAAAATAATGACTTCCTTAATCTTACATGGCAAGATGATCACCCTTTAAATTTATCTGCAGAACATATCCCTTTAAAAATTATTTATGAGGATAAAAACCTAATTGTTATAAATAAGCAGCAAGGATTAGTTGTGCATCCCGGTGCCGGTAATTTTAGCGGTACACTAATTCACGGACTTCTTTGGCATTTTAGTCAAGGCTCAAAAGTAGATGTAGAAACTTTTGGTAATACCGAAAGGCCTTTTATCGTGCATCGTTTAGACAAAGATACATCAGGTGTAATTATTTGTGCAAAGAATATGCAAACATTATCATTTTTATCAGATCAATTTAGGGATAGGAAAACGCGCAAAACCTATGTTGCCATTGTTAAAGGCATACCGCAAAAAACACATGGTAAAATATCACAAAATATTGTCCGTGATCCCAAAAACAGAAAACGCTTTATAGTGTGTGAAAATGGAAAAGGCAAAACAGCAATAACTTACTACCGTGTTGTGCGCTCTTTCGGCACTTATGCTATGTTAATGCTGCGGCCAAAAACAGGCCGTACTCATCAGTTGCGCGTTCATCTAAAGGCTTTAGGAACACCAATTTTAGGTGATATAATTTATAATAAGAGCGACAAATATTTTAAAAATGCAAGTTTAATGTTGCACGCAAAAAGTCTTGCAATAGAATTGCCGGGGGAATCAGGTAGGCACTTGTTTAAAAGCCGTTTGCCGCTGCGTTTTAAAAGGATTTTAGAAAAACTGGTACAATTTTGCTAATCTAACTGCCTGCCTTCTTCCGGCTCTACATCTTCATCAGCAAAGTCAACTTCTATGTAGTCTGCATCTGCATCAAGCCCCTCGCCGGCAGCACCCTCTTCGCCGCGGCGGCGCAGGCGTAGTGTTACCGTTTTTGTAACACCGCTTTCCATCGTAATACCTAAAAGAGTCGATGCAGAGGTGCTTGTTTTGGTATTATGGGTAATTACTATGAATTGACTTTTTTTGCCGAATTCTCGAAGTACCTGTACAAAACGGCCTACGTTGTCGGCATCAAGAGCGGCGTCAATTTCATCTAAAAAACAGAAAGGTGAAGGCTTCACCATATATGTAGCAAAAAGTAAGGCAACAGCAGTCATTGTTTTTTCGCCGCCGGATAGCAGTGTAATATTTTCCAATTTCTTGCCGGGCGGTTGTGCAAAAATCTCAATCCCCGAATCAAGCACATGGTCAGTATCAGCTAGTTTTAGTATGCCTTGTCCGCCGCCAAAAAGCCGTCTAAACATATTGTGAAAATTCTTTTTAATTTTGTTATAGCTTGCCATAAACAATTCTGAAGATTTCTGCCGGCTTGCAGCGGCCACTTCTTCAAGACTAGTTTTGGCATTTTCTAAATCTTCAAGTTGTTTTGTATAAAATTCATAACGCTGTTTTGTTTCTTTGAATTCCTCCGGTGCCATAAAGTTTACTTGCCCGATTTCCCTCATTGATTCGCGCTCTTTTGCCAGCTTTTCTTTTAGCTCGACAACCGGCACGGTAATTTTATACATTCTATCCTCAAATTCCATGAGGTCGCGGGAATGTGTTTCACGAAAGGATTCTTGAATATTTGCAATTTCATTTTCTGATTGCTGCATTTCCAAAAATATTTTTTCTACATAAAACTTTGATCTCTCAAGGGCTTCTTGTTGTTTTTGCCGTTTTTCTTGTTTTCCCGTAACTGCATTGTTGTGGCGCTCAATATCTTTCTCAAGCTTTTCAAGGTTGGCAACAAGCTGCAATCCTTTTTTTTCTATTTCTGCAATTTCACATTGAGTATCGTTTATGCGTTCGTTAATTTCTTGAAAGCGTTTACGTGCCAAAAAGATTTCGTCTTGAAGACTTTTTAATTGCGCTTCTTGTTCACTTAACTGGCGGCGTATTAACCTAACTTGTGTTTCTGCACTTTCTGCCTGAGCCGCCATTCTGGTTTTATTAATCTGTAGTTCGTGCAGTGTAGAACGGTATTCATCAATTTTTATTAATAGTAATTCGTTATTCTGCCGTAAGTTAGCTATTTCTTGACGCTTTGCATTTACGCCGTCTTTGCATAATTTTATCTCGGAATCCAAGTTACGTTTTTGTGTAATGATTCCTTCGGGGGCTAGAAATTCATCGATAAATGTCGGGGTACTTTCTTTGTAGCTTATAAAAAGTGATCGCATATTTTCAACAAGATTTACTGCCTCATCTAAAGAATGTGAAATAGAATCTGCAATTTCTTTTATTTGGGAAGTTGCGGCACGTTCTGCTGCTGCAGATAAATCGCCAAGTAAAGTAGTTTTTCCTTTTAGCAAAGTTTTCAGTTTGTTCAACGCTTCTTCAAAATCATTTTGTGTTTTTGTACGCTGGTTTGCAGAATATCCTGCATTTTTTAAACCGACATCTAATTCTGCAACAATATTGTCAGTAATACCTTCTAACTTTTTTTCTGTGCCGCTGCGTTTTTCTTCAAAGCTTATAATCTCTGCTTCGCATTTACGGATTGTATTTTCGTTTTCTCCAATTTTTGTTGATGCAATGTTGATGGTTTCTGTAACCGAAACAATATTTTCTTCCATTGCTGAAACCTGTTTACGAAGTCCGCGAACAACATTATCTTGCTCGTCGGCATCATCATTTAATTCTTCGATTTTTTGAGTGATTGATTTTTCGCGTGCCTCGCTAATTCCAATCTGAGCGTTAAGATCGCCGCGCTGTTCGGTTAAAAGCCGAGCCTCATTTTCAAGATTATTTTTATCTTTTTGCAGTCCAATAATATTTTTTTGGCCTTCAACAAGTTCAGTTTGTAAACTATTAACTTCATCAACAAAGTCGCCTAAGGCTTTTATGGTTTCGTCAAGTTCAAGTTGCAAGGTGTCCCGCTCGTTTGTTCGTTTCTTAAGGTTTTCACCGCGGGCATCATGGTCATCTCTAAATTGCTTTAAACGCAGAAGTTGAATATCACGTTCCAGATTAAATATCTCGTCTTTTAAAGAACGCCAGTGCTCAGTCTTTATAGCCTGCGCTTCTAAAATATCATAACTACGCTTAACTTCAACAACTGTACCGTTTACTTGCTTGATATTCTCGTCTGCACGGGCAATTTTAAGCTCAGCATCGTGTGTCTTTGCCTTGTAGCTGGTAATACCCGCCGCTTCCTCAAACAAATAGCGCCTATCTTCCGGCTTAGAAGATAAAACTTGATCAATTTTGCCCTGCTCCATAACGGAATAGGCAGCTTTTCCTACACCGGTGTCCCAAAACAACTCCCGAATATCGCGTAGTTTTTTTTCCATCGAGTTTATTGTATATTCACTTTCGCCGGAACGGAAAAGACGGCGTCTAATCTGAATCTCAGGCATGTCTATAGGCAACAGTTTTTCATCATTTGCCAGTGTTAATGTAACCTCGGCAACGCTTAAAGCCTTACGCGATTCAGTGCCGTTAAAAATGACATCTTCCATCTTTTCTGCACGTAAAGCGCCGGATTTCTGCTCACCTAGAACCCACTTAATAGCATCAACAACATTCGACTTCCCGCAACCATTAGGACCTAAAAGTGCGGTTATTCCATCTGCAAATTCAATATGAGTTTTGTCCGCAAATGACTTAAAACCAAAAATATCTAAACTTTTTAAAAACACGATAAAACAGATTATCTTAAATAAGAGATGTTTTCAAGGTATGTAAGAATGATACTTAAATCTCGTAGTGTTTTTTGTCCTAGCCGATTGACATTTAACTTAATGTGTATTAAGTTAATATATATTAAGTTAATAAAGGTTAAATTAAATGGACAAGTTTTATGATCGTAAAAATGAAATAACTCTTTTAATGGGAAATGGTGATGGAACACCGCAACAAGCAGCACGTTTTACCTTACTTACCGGCAGACGCCGTATTGGAAAGACATCTGTTTTGCTTGAGCTTATGCAGAGACAACAGAAAAAATCAGCAAAGGTACTGTACCTGTTTGTGTCGCGTCAATCAGAACCCTTGTTGTGTGCAGAATTTCAAGCAGAGGCAGTAGATAATTTAGGTATGCCGATATTTGGCACAGTAAATAGTTTTGGCGTTTTTTTTACGCAATTAATGATATTTTCACAAACAGAAGAGTTTACCCTCATAATTGATGAATTCCAAGAATTTTTTGCTGTTAATCCTGCCATATTTGGCGAGATTCAAAATGCGTGGGATCGCTACAAGACCGGATCTAAAATCAATTTTATTGCATGTGGTTCGGTCTATTCTCTGTTGATGAATATTTTTGAAGATCAAAAAGAGCCGTTATTTGGAAGGCTGACTTCAAAAATTGTGTTAAAACCGTTCACACCTGATGTAATAAAAGAGATCCTTTCTGACTATAATTCAAAATATACGGCAGAGGATTTGTTATGTCTTTATATGCTTACAGGAGGTATTCCAAAGTACATTGCATTGTTAATGGATGCAGGGGCTGTTACAAAAAAAAAGATGCTTAAATATGTTACCCGTATGGATTCACTTTTTCTAAGCGAAGGTAAAGAATTATTGGTGTCGGAATTTGGAAAGGACTATGGCACATATTTTTCAATTTTGCAGTTGATTGCTGCCGGTAAGACAACGCAGAGTGCGATTGATTCGATTATTGGTAAGAACACCGGTGCCTATCTAGTGAATCTTGAAAAGCGTTACTCGCTAATCAATCGTAACAAACCATTATTTTCAAAACCGGAAAGCCGTAATAGCAGGTGGCATATTACTGATAATTATCTGCGATTTTATTTTCGTTTTATATTTCCAAATCAGGCTCTTATTGAATTAGGTAAAACCGAACGGCTACTGGAAATCATCGAAGGCCTTTATGAAACATTTTCCGGCTTTGTGTTAGAAGATTATTTCCGCTGTAAAATAGCATCAGAGAAAAATATTACTTGCATCGGTAAGTGGTGGGATAAAAAAGGTGAAAACGAAATAGATATGATTACTCTCGATGATATTATGCGGACGGCTTCAATTTTTGAAGTAAAACGTAATGCAAAAAAAATCAACCTTTCAACGCTTGCACTTAAAGCAGAAAGATTAAAGACGGAACTTATGGAATATAGTATTAGTTTTAATGGATTATCAATGGCAGATATGTAGGGTATATATTAGAGGTGCCCATTATTTTTCTCTAAACCTTCTTTTAGTATATCCCGATAAGTAGAGTGTTGATTGAAAAATCAATATAGGGAGGTTTTATGAACGAATTGAAAAGAAAAGAAGAGTATGAGAATTGCATCGGAATTTTAACAAAACAACTTGATGTGCTCTCAAAAATAACCGCTGCACAAAGTTTGGTACGCGAGGCAGTTTGTAGGAAAAACTGGATAGACTTTCATGTCTTACAGGAATCAATGAATTCTTTATCTGCAGAGGTAGAAGTTCTTGAAAAACGCCGACTTAGCATATTTGCCGATGAAGCAGACGAGGATGATATGGGCGCAAGAGTTAGCGGGCCTATATTTGGTTTTTCATCTGTGCCTAGCTTTTATACCTATGTTATGCGTTTTTCTAATGAAGACCGTGCAAAATTAACCGAAACATATCGGCATTTAAGAGTTGAAGTTGCAAAAGTTCAATGTGAAAGCAATGCTCTTACATCTTACATAAATGATATGCAAGTTTTTGTTCAGGGTATCATCGTAGAAACTTATCCGACACGCAGCGGCAAACTTTACAGGAAAAACGGCACAATACGCAGAAACGATATGCGCAGCATGGTAGTCAACGCCCAAGGCTAAATGGCACCTCTAATAAAAAGTTTCACGTGAAACAAACGTGAGGTGCTCGTGAGTGGGCTTGCCGTTTTGCGGGTCTAAGAAAAATAAATCAGTCGCAAAAAGCTGCATGAAATTATTTTCATTGCAGCTTTTTTTATTGTAAAGTGGGTCATTTAAGATCGGGTACCCGAGCCATGCAAGGTGGCATCGGATTTGATGCCTAAAGCCTCGATTTAGGCGTAGGCGGAAATTTAAAGAATCATCGTTATTTAATTTACAGTCAAGAATGGTTGTTATGTATGGATTTCCAAGATCTGTGGCAACAGCCTTTTTTGAGGTATGATCACAAAGCACAGGCCGCACCTCTTTTCTGCCTTTGCCGAAAGCTCTAAAAAAGCTAGAGATTTTTTTTGGATAGTCTGTAGAATCAACTAAATTAATATATTCCTTAAGCAGTGGCGGGAAGCCAAGAGCGATACCGGATACCTTTTCACATTTTGCAAAATAGGTTTTTATAAACAGGCCGTCTTCCTGTTGCTGTAACAGATTATTCATAGCTTCTTGGGTTCTGGCAAATAAAACGAGGCCGCTTGTTTCATAATCAAGCCTATGTAAAATGCTTCCCTCAATAGGCTTTTTCCCGGCAATCGATAGAATTTCAGGAAAATAGGCCGCACACCAATGAAGCAAAGTGCCCGTGTCAGTTTTGGCTATTGGCACGCTGTGCATTTTTGGCGGTTTATAAGCCACCAAATAATCCTTAGCTTCGGTGTGAATAAAAGGGTGTCTTGCCGCATATAGCGGTTCTTGTTTCACGTGAAACATTTTAATTATCCTGAGCCGTGAGAAGATGTTTTGAAAAATTAACTACGCCGAGTTGGCCGCAAGCACCACAGACATTACGGCCTTTTTTATAACGTAAAGCGGTTTTTAAGCCGCTTTGCGTTAAGGCTAATTCAAAGTTTTTTACTTCAGCGGCGCTAGGTTCTTTTAAGAGTGTGCCTTTAAAAAGCATATTTTCTATAGGATTCCATGGTATTAGATTGATTATAACGTCAAGGCCTGCAGCAAAATCAACAAGGGTAGTTATATCTTGCGATCTTGTATTTATGCCTCCTAGTAAAACACATTCCAGAGTAATACGTTGATTTTCTCTTTGTTGGTAATAGGTGAGAGCCTTTTTCAATTCGCCCAGAGGGTTTTTTTTAGTAACAGGCATTAGCTGAGTTCGCAAACTTTCATCGGCTGTTGTTAAAGAAACGGCAAGCCTAATGCCAAGTCCTTTATCTGCCAATTTATAAATACCGTCAATTATGCCGCAAGTGGATATTGTAATTCGCCTTTTTGACATGCCGCTGCAGATAATCATAAGCGTTTTTTCAAGCTCTGCAATATTTAGCAAAGGTTCTCCCATGCCCATAAAAACGATATTTGAGATTTTGGAAGCGGATGCATCCTTTTGTATATGTAATAGTTGCTCATTAATTTCGCAGCTATCAAGATTACGCAAAAAGCCTAACGAGCCTGTTTTACAAAAGGCACACGCCATTGGGCAACCTACTTGCGTAGATAAGCAAGCTGTTTTCCGATCAGCTCCATCAACAAGAATGACAGATTCAATTATATTACCATCATTCAGCTCTATTTGCAGCTTTTTTGTGCCGTCTTTATCTTTAATCGATTTTAATATTTGCGTCTTTCGTAGTGTAAATTGTTTTGATAGTTGTTTGCGCAAATCAATTGACAGATTGGTCATTTCATCGAAAGAATCAACACCCCTTTGAACCCAGTCAAAAATTTGTTTTGCACGGTATTTTGGAAGGTGATTGTCACCTGTTTGAAGCAGGTTTTCTAAATCAGCCAGGGGCAGCCCAGAAATAGCTGTATTTTTATTACAATCTTGCAATATCGTCAAGGGAAAGACCTGTAAGTTCTTGTATCTGTGCCGGTGTTGCAATTCCTGATTTTTTTAGATTGCTTGCCACGTCACGTAAACTTTCGTTTCTGCCCTCGTTTCGACCTTCGTTTCTGCCTTCCCATCTTGCTGTGGCGATTAGGCTTTGGTTGTCCAAAATGTATTTTTCGCGGCTGCGGAGCCACGCCCGTTCTTCCTCATCTTTGCTGATCGAAATTAAAACTTCACTTGCCATTTCAATACCCTCCTCAATTTGTAGGATTTTATTTATAGTTTGACGCTTAGTTACGTCCGGTGTGTAGCGAAAAAAATAAGCCCAACGCTCGGCAGTAGTCATTTGTTCAACTGATTTTTTGCCGGCAATCTGGTCTAGTTTGCCTAGTTCTACGGTGATTATCCGTGTTCTGCCGTTTAAAGAGACTTTATTTTTTGGGTCGTAGTATTCAAAGGTGTGGACAATTTCAGAATCTTCAAAAAAGGATTTATTCACCAAAAAAGATATTTGATATGCTGGCTTTAAATCATTGTATTTTTTATCTTCGCCGCGAATATCCTGGCCAATAAATAGTTTTCCTGCATGAAACTCTAGGCGAATGGGTTCAAAAGTGTCCGGATTTAGGGTCATTTCTACGTTTATTAGTTCGCCGTTTTCTGCTTTGCAGTTTATGTCAAAACGAATTTGGCGGTCTCTGATATTGTCAATGGCGGGTTCATTTGCGGTTATTGTAACTACAGCCAATTTACGGCCAGTGAAAACCGACAGCAAAGTAGACAAGGCGCCGCGGGATTCCGGGCGATCTTTTGTGAAAACCGCTTTAAACACGTTATCCATACAAATATCTATAATGTCATCACTTAGCTCAAACTGAACCATTTTTTACCTCTTAATGTAAGTATACTACGAATTTGGATAATTGATAAGTTCATTTTCAGTTGCTTAAAGAAATAAGCATAAAGTGCCGATACATAGGGTAAGTCTTTTATTTACAGGAGTTTTTATGAAAAAGTTTGTGGGAATTTTAGTTGTGGGTCTTTTTATGTCTCCGGTTTTTGCACAAAATAGCGAAATTGCAATTAATGATACCGAGGAGCTGATTCAAAATGATATGCGCGAACTTCAACAAGAGATTGCGGAATTTAAGCTTGCCGTTTCACAGTTGCTTGCTGAGATTCAGTACAAGAAGGAGGAGCTATCATCAATTAACAACGAAATTAAAGCAGCAAAGGCAGAGCTTAATTTAGTTAGGGATCAGATGAATGCTGTAACAGCGGCTGCACTAACAGTAGCTAAAAATAATACGGAACCTGTTGCGACTGCGACGCCTGTAGTAAAGAATGATGTGAGTGCTGCTCCGGCTGCGGCTAAGGATACGGCTGTGACTAAAGATACGGCGGTGGCTAAGGGTGATAAGAAAGGAACGACTAAAGCAACTAAGGCAACTAAGACGACCAAAGCAAAAAAAGCTAAGGGCGAGACTTTTGTTATTAGCGATGCTGAAATTGCCGCTGCAGTTCCTGAAAAAAATACAACTCCTGTAAAAAATGCAAAAACTACAAAGGGGCAGAAAAATCCTGGTGCTGCTTCAATCGGGGTGCTGCAAACAGTTTATTTTGAGCCAGATAGTACAAAGCTCTTGACATCTTATAAATCTACAATAGAAAATATTGTTGGGACACTAAAAGAAAATCCGAATATGCAGATAACGATTCGAGGGTATTCTGCGCCCTTCGGGACCGAGGCAGGACAAATCGCAGTGTCCAAAGGACGTGCTATGAATTGTGCAGACTATTTACTCACTACTTTCAAGATACCATCAGAACAAGTTAAAATTGATTGGGTTGGTGCAAAACAAAAACCAAAAACGGCAGTGGAGACAGAAGTGAAAACTCAGCGTGCTGTAGAATTTATTTTAGGGGAATCTTATGTATAAAAAACTTGGCGTTCTTATCGTTGCAATGGGTGCAAGTGTTTTTGTTGCGTGTGCTACTTCGACTGTCAATGTTGCGGTAACACCTAGCCTGATAGACTATGTCGGACAGAACAATTTAGATTTAGGCATTAACGAGAAAAAGTTTTATTTCTATCTTTCGCAGGACATACATTTGGAACATGACGAGATTGGAGATAACGTTATAAAATTTGAAAACGGCGTTGCTATCCCTGTTGAGCAAAAATTCACTGAAATTATAGAGATTAAAAAAAGTACGCCGGGTTTAGCTTTTAAAAATATGATGACAGAAGCCGCTTATGTAACCTATACTCCTTTGGCAAATGAAGTAAAAGTTACTGTCGAAAAAGATGGTAAACAAATTCGCTCTTATACTATGGATGACAAGGGCGGATCTTTGGGCAATGCAACAGTAACAGATCTGAATCCTTCTATTACATACCGATTATTGGGAGTCTCGTTTGAAGTAGGCGATGGCCGCTTGATAGGGTTTGCCGCATCTATGCTGAATCCTGATGGAACGTTTGATATTTTATTTGATGACGAGAAAACAAATTCAGTTTTATATGATGGAAAAATGTACCGTGTAGTGTACCAAGAAGAAGAAAAGCCGTATTTGATGATTAAATTAGGTAAGGAAGCACAAGATTTAACGCAGAAAAAACGTGTAGCGAGCGGCTTGCCTTATGGACCGCTAGGAAAATTAACCAGGCAGACTAAAGCCAAAAAGGGGTAATGGGAACTTGTGTCCCTAGAGGAATTATGTTAGAAAAATCGCGTACGACATGGAAGTTTGCGGTGATAACACTTGTAATGCTGTTATCGGCAAGGGGCACGTTATCTGCACAGAAAGGTTTTTTCTTCGATATAGGAGCAGATTATTTAACTAGAACTGTATCTGCAAATGAGTCTTTTGCCGTACCGTACTTGTTCGGCGGGCATGCAGGATTCGGCTGGTCGCTTAAAAAATTAGACTTATCACTTGAAGTTGGGATTACCGGATCGGCAGAAGGTGAACATCCTGTTTTTGGCGACATCATACAAAAGAGTGTGAACGGCTTACAGATTCCGCTAACTGTTAAAGGAAGTTACAATGTTTTGCCGACATCGCCATTTGAAATACGCCCGGAAGCATATCTAGGTGCTGTCTGGACTGATAACAAGATGTTTGTTTTTAATCCGGCTTATGAGGGAGAAGCAGTTAATATTTCTAGTTGGGCATTTCTTCTTGGGGCAGGAGTAAAATTTTCTTATGGATTTGGGAAGGGTTTAACAGCGTTGTATCTTGGCGGATATTTTGACTATCGGTTTAATATGGCTAGTTTTGCTACTCCCGAAACACAACTAGCAAACTTTCAGCTTAGGGGCGGTGTTCTTATACACCCCATACCAAGCGATAAATTAAAAAGAGGATATACAGGATATAAAAAATCTCCACTATCCAAGTTAAAATCTTCGACTGCGAGCGGCGTAAAAGAAAAGAGCAATTCGTATATTGCAGGCGGACTAAGTGCCAACTTTGGTAACATCGACAATGTATTACTTAGTGTATTACGCAAAGATTTAGTTATAGTAGATACCCCGCCTCCCGGAGAAATAGATGCGGCAAGTGTGCTGGCTTTAATGCGCCAAGAAAGTACGCCGCTAGCAACATCTCCTATGCTTGAATTGGCAAGCGTTACAGAAACGCCGTCTTTAAAATCAGCAAAGGAACCAAAATCAGCAACGGAACCGAAACCGGTAAAAGAAATCAAGGAAACGAAAGAAGCAGATAGCACAGAAAAAAAGAATGATGATAGCGCAAAGAGAAAGGCTGATTTTATAAAACAACAAAAACAAGAACTGGCTGCAATGAAGGCAGAATTACAAAAACAAGAAGCTCTTGTTTCAGGAGACACAACTGTTGTCCGAACTAGTTCTTCCAGCGAAAAGTATTCTGTAAATGATTTAGGCAATAAAGATATGGATACTATATATTACGGGCCGGAAGAAATTAAGAATCCTGTAGTTTATTCGATTCCGACACTAGATGCTGTTGGTCAAAAACTACAAGCGAATCAGGGTTTATTTGTAACGATACGCGGATATTCGGCAGCCGCGGGGTCAAAAGCAGGACAAGATGAGGTTTCTGAAAAACGTGCAAGATACTGCGCTGCTTATATCATTAATAAGTACAATATACAAAGTGATAGAATTGTGTTAGAATGGTATGGAGCGGCGAAAAAACCGGAAAAATCACTGCCTTATAATGAAATTAAATTAAATAGGGCAGTGGAGCTGATTGTTAGCCCGCTTGATAAGGTAGCAGTTGCTCCTAAAAAACGATAAAAAGAATAGGTGAAAATCATGGAAACTAAAATCGATGTAAAGAGAATACTTTTTGAGGTGCCTTTAAGTGCCTTGGCATTGGGGATTGCCTTATTGTTTTCTACTTGTGCGGACCCCATGAGGACGGATTTTACTGTTCCTGAGCCTAAACCTATGATTCTTGATCCGGCAATAAAGCAATTTTCTATAAATGGAAACGATGGCAGAGATTTTATAGGCAGCGGCATGATTACTTATCCTAGTGTTCAAATGCCGGACGGACAAATTATTAATGATGGTGACAAGAAAGATGTAGACCATATACCAAGTTATGGTCTTAGCGGTAAAATAACTGCAACTGTAAGTTATGACGAAATTAAATACATTTGGGCTAACACTACCTTAGATTCCAACATAAGCAGAGGGACAGATGGGAATAGGCATAAGCGGATTACTTTTGTTCCAAGATTTGAAACTGACAGCAAATTAATTATGGATTATAGGCTATATTCAAGCGGCAATAAAGTGGGGGATATTCACCAGGCCCTACGTGCGATTATGCCTGAATCTACAGGTAATAATCCCGGACTTGTACATGGTCTGATTACAGGAAATCCCTCAGGGGCGGTTAGATTAATTCAAGGGGAATTTAGAAAAAAGAAATTTGATTTTGATAAACAGATCTATTTAGCGCAAAAACCACCGGATAGCCGCTATGAAACGGCACTTGCAGGAGATAGCGGCAACTACATGTCGATAGACATAGGCACAAAAGTCACGACTGATCCCGATTATGATTCGAGATTTGACCCAAGTAAGAATCCATTTGTTATTGATGAAAATGAACCGGCTGGTGTTTATTCTTTTGTTATCTATTCTGTAAGTAGAGAAGGCTATGTTGCAATGTATGATTTTATTCTTACTGTTCAAACAATAGCTAGTACTAAAATAGTATCTGAGGGTTCAACAGCACCTTCTTTTGGGACCGCTCGTGATCGTGCTTCGGATATAGATGAGCTGGAAACAGCAGCAGATTACTGGGTTCAAAAAGACTTTTCTGATGATACCAGAACATTTAAAACACCTTTTATAAATATAATAGGTCCTGTAAATGTAATAGGCGGGTTTGAGGGTTCTGAGCAATCTGCGTCACAAAGAAGAGTCATTCCTGCAGGTCCTATGGATCCTACACACACAACGTTAAATTTCGCCAGTAACGTAAATATTGATAGTGATACGTTATTCTTGCAGGATATAACGATTAATACCGGCAGTAATAATATTGTAGTAAAAGATGGCGGCACGCTTACTTTAAAAAATACGATAATCAAAGGGAACATTGAGGTTCAATCCGGCGGTATGTTAGTTATTCAGGACAGTCAAATGAGTCCCAATGCCGGTCAAAGCAAGATAGAAGGGAATGTTACATCCAGCGGTAATGTTACGCTTACACATGGCACAATTGTAGGTAATGTGGTTCTTAATGGCGGCGAGATGACAATACATGAAGATCCTCCCACCTCAGTACCCCCAATACCTGTAAATGAAATTAAACCGGGAACGGCGACGGGTACAGGTGTTATAGTTGGAGCCGGCGCAAAATTAACAATGAAAGGCGGCAAAATAAGCGGTTACAAGGGGGGTGCCAATGGTACTGGCGTGGAAGTTGTAGGTACAAATCCTTCTAGTTACGGCATATTTTCTATGGAAGGCGGAGAAATTTCAGATAACATTGTAGGCGTTAGAGTTGGTAAAAGCGCAATGTTTAACAAAAAAACGGAGGGGATTATTCTGGGACTACCTACTGCAATTATTGACGCAACATTAGAAGGAAAACCCGGTTTAATGGGCGCAAGCGAGATGTTTGCTACTGATATTCCGATTATTGGAGCAGTATCAGGCGGTGGATACGCATTAGAATGGAAGACCACGTTTGGTAGCGGAGGCTCGGGGGTTGGTAGATTCTTTAACGGCTTTTCTCAAGCAAACCCCCCTCCGCAAAACTCTGCTATTCTTGGCTCTGCGCCAACTAAGCAAGCTATGAGGGCCGTGCCGATTATGTTGGGATCTGCATCATTAATATCAAGCAGTACTATTGGCTCCGGACAATTAGGAAGCTATTTTATATTTTACGGCAATGATAAACCACGTTTTGAGGGTGCCGACAACGGTTCAACATCGGTATTTACAAATAGCAGTGGTTTAAACGACCGTGTAGTGCTATATTTTAATTCAGGTTCAGGACCTGGTGATAGTGCCGGAACACAAAACGTTGTTATTGCACGCGGTGCTAAGTTAAGTTATGGTAGCGGTGTAATACCAACCGTAAACACACTAGAAGGTGTTGGAGGTAATGGAAATACCGGAATAAACATTACCCCGCAAACTGCAAGTCATGATGCGCTTGAAATAACATTAAGTACTGGTGAATTTGCAGAACAAGATGAATTAAACAAATATCAGGCTCCGAATTTTGGCGGTACGGGCTTAAGCCATTACTTATTCAGCATTGACCCCCAAGTTGCAGGTAGCGGAGTTGATCACTTTCTTAGAGGCGGTAAAATTATAAGGGACAACGGTACGAAAGTGACAATTACAGAATTAAGTCCTCTTGCAACTCAACTTACAGGTCAAAAAATAATTGTAAATGCAGCAGCGATACGCAGGCCGCTATCAGGCACCGCTACATTCGGCACTTCCAAAACGACAACTACGGCTGGTGAATTAGTTCGTCTTACCTCAAGTTCTTGGGGTGTAGCCGGTAGTGAAAGGGTGCTTGATGTTATAAGCGGCGGTACTTATATTATTAAAGAAAATAATGTTTGGCGTCCTGTACTATCCACTGGAGCTGTTTCTACTACTGTGGATATTAATCTTGGGTCTGCTATAGGTTCTAGTGCCGGTTTTGCGGGTACTACTATAACAGGTTTAATAAATGGAAATACTTATGACGTTTACCGTATATATGATTACGGAACGGGTACCGAAATAACTCTTAATAGAGATTTTGGCAATTCAATTGTTATGTTGTCTAATCTAA
>BTID01000222.1:0-1543 GCA_036245275.1 Termitinemataceae bacterium | reverse complement strand
CCAAGAGAAAAGATAAGAACTATGCTACTTCTTCTTTGAGGCAGCCGGACAAATAAGCTGACAAGCGAAACTCCAAAAACAATGTTAAGAATGATTGAATATAAATAAATCAAAAGACTTCCTTTTTGTATAGCTTGAAATTCAAAGTATATGAAACCTGTATATACTCTTGCGGTGCATCGTAATTAGTATATCCAATTATATAGCTTGTTGTTGTATCATTAAAAACAATTTTTCTAGGGGCGCAGGCGTATTGAGTCCTGAGAAAATCACCGGGATAAGTTTCTAAACAAAAACTTACAGTTTCTAGTGTTTTTATTTGTTCGCTAAGAAATTCCAGTTCATGAACACGTTGTTCGTAATTTGGGGTATTATTGATCATATGATTGATCTGGGAAGAAATTTTAAAGATCCCAAATATACAAACAAAGAGGTATATAAACAACTTTGTGTATTTTGGTTTTACATACAAAAAGTTAACAAGAAAAGTGATTATAAAACCGTCAATCGATAAATAAAATAGAATTTGAAGCCATTTATCCGGCTTTCTCAATTCTCTATGTAAAACAAATTTTTCTGCAAACAGAATAATCACTGATTGTACTTGAGGTATTAAGATTAAAATACAACCTGCAATTAGTATTGCCGAGATTATTAACAAACATTTTCTATTTTTTTTCATGTTTTTTCTCCGGGAAGACAAGCCATTTTCGCAATAAAAAGTTTCCGACAAAGCCAAGTACTGATGCCCAGAATTTTGCACCGCTCCAGTGAACTGCAAAAAACGGCACGCCGGTGAGAAGCAGCTTCGTTAGTCCGAAATCAATGACACCCATAAAAGCTGTCGACAGAACGTAGAGAAACACCTCGCCTACAGTATTCCAACGTGCACGGTGTTGAAATAGAATTGCAATACATAACAAATAATTTGTAATGGCCGAAAGAACGAATGAAAACGCTATTCCATAATTGACCTCAATCCCTAAACGAGTAAATATAATAAATGCAAAAAGATTTACCAATAGCGAAGTGCCGCCAATAAAAAAATATAAAATAAGCTGCATAGGTAGCGGCGCAGTATGAGCACTGTAATGCAGTATGCAATATAGTGCACGCACACCATCTTTCCAACCGATTTTTTTACCTTCTTCGTATGAACGAGGATAGTATGAAATTGCACACTCATATACACGGTAATTTCCCTGACTTACTTTTGCCGTAATTTCAGGTTCAAACCCAAAGCGATCTTCCTTAAGTGTCGGCACGATTTCCTGTATCACCGAGCGGCGAAATAATTTGTAACAAGTTTCCATGTCGGTAATGTCAAGATTTGTAAACATATTTGAAACACAGGTAAGCGTTTTATTCATCCATGTGTGCCAGAAGTACAGCACACGGCGAGTGTCAGGCTTTAAATAGCGCGAACCATAGACAACATCAGCCTTATTTTCAATGAGCGGCTCAAGCATCGTAATATACTCGCGCGGGTCATATTCAGCATCGGCATCCTGAATGCCGACAAAGTCACCGCTTGCGTGAAGCA
>BTID01000221.1:0-1629 GCA_036245275.1 Termitinemataceae bacterium | reverse complement strand
CGAACAGGATTTGATAGACAACTGGGCGGCAATTCTTTTTGACAACAACTGCGACATTGACCGCCTTAATAATCATGTTCTTACACCCGGCGAAATGAAACAGATAATCGAACAGATTACCACACTTAGGACGCCGCTAAAACTAAATGGTTTTATCAATGGTAAGACGGTCGCAATTAAACGCGATAACCCTGACGATACAGAGCATTTTGGAAAAGAAGTTTCGCTAAAAATTTATGACCGTCATGAAATAGCGGCAGGACAAAGCCGGTATCAAATTGTGCGGCAGCCGCAATTTAAAAGCAAATCAAAAATATTAAATGATCGGCGTGGTGACTTAATGCTGCTGATTAACGGTATGCCGGTTATTCATATTGAACTTAAAAAAAGCGGTATACCGGTAAGTCAGGCCGCTAATCAAATTGAAAAGTATGCAGGGGAGGGAATTTTTACAGGGCTGTTTGCACTTGTGCAGGTTTTTGTCGCAATGAATCCGGATGAAACACTCTACTTTGCAAATCCGGGACCGGATGGAAATTTTAATTCCGATTTCTATTTTCATTGGGCTGATTTTGATAATGAGCCTCTCAATGACTGGAATGAAATTGCGTCATCTATTCTGTCTATTCCTATGGCGCATCAACTTATCGGATTCTACACCGTTCCCGATGATGCAGATGGTGTGCTAAAAGTTATGCGCAGTTATCAGTATTATGCTGCAAGTGCGATCTCTGACCGTGTTTCAAAAACAAAATGGGAAGATACTAATAAAACAGATCGGCTTGGCGGCTATATTTGGCACACAACAGGTTCCGGAAAAACTATGACAAGTTTTAAGTCCGCACAACTTATTGCTAATTCAAAAGATGCAGATAAAGTAATTTTCCTAATGGATAGGATTGAACTTGGCACTCAATCATTAAAAGAGTATCGAGGCTTTGCCGAAGAAAACGATTCTGTTCAGGCTACCGAAAATACAGAAGTGTTGATTTCTAAATTAAAAAGCAGTAATCCTGCAAACACACTCATTGTTACTTCAATTCAGAAAATGAGCAATATAAAAGAAGATGGATTGAAAACCGCTGACATTGAAAAGATGACGCAAAAACGAATCGTCTTTATTGTTGATGAGGCACACCGTTCAACTTTTGGGGATATGCTTATCACTATCAAACAAACTTTTCCATCTGCAATATTTTTTGGATTTACCGGCACACCTATTCTCGAAGAAAATCAGAAAAAGATGAACACAACATCAACCGTGTTTGGGAACGAATTGCATCGCTACAGCATTGCTGACGGAATTAGAGACAAAAACGTACTGGGCTTTGACCCCTACATGGTAACAACGCATACCGATAAAGATGTGCGAAAGGCGGTAGCACTGCATGAAGCTAAAGCAGAAGATGAGGCACAGGCAATCGCAGACCCAAAAAAAAGCAACGTATATTATGAATTCATGGATTCCTCTAAAATAAAAATGGCAGGAAGTTATGATGCGAAAAATAATTATATCAAGGGAATAGAAGATTATCTGCCTGCCTCACAATACGAACGTGATGAACACAGAAAGAATGTTGTTAAAGATATTTTAGATAACTATTTTCGTTTTAGTCGCGGCGGAAAGTT
>BTID01000220.1:0-1976 GCA_036245275.1 Termitinemataceae bacterium | reverse complement strand
TCAAATTTTTCTGCAATCAGTTTTTCTTGATTTTCCACACCCACATTATCGGCTATGATTCTCCCCCGCTTTCTGCGTTATCTGTTTACATCTGTGTTATCTGTGGTTAAAAACCTAGCAGGGGTGCAACAAAAAATAAAGGCGAACTGCTAAGGCAAATTTAACACGGAGGTACGGGAGGTACACAGAGGGAATTCGGAGGAAGAACAAAAAATTATTAAAGGTGCCCGAAATTCTTATTCGTGCCATAGGGTTTAATACCCCGCCCCTCTGGGGCGTAACAGAGGGTATTAAACCCGCAGTGCAATTCTCCGGGAGAACAAAAATATACCGCCGCTCTGCGGAGGGGATTTTTATTCCTCATCTTACCTCTGTGTTCCTCCGTGTGCCTCTGTGTTAAAATTCTTTAAATGTGACATTAAAAATTTCTGCGCAAACAAAAAAGTATTGATTTTTTTTTTTTTTCTATATTACATTTAAATATACACGGTCGCAGGAATCCTGAATATTATTTTTTTGAAGGTGAAATTATGAAAATTACAATAAAACTGAATAAAAATACCCGCCGCAGAGCAGCCGGGATTTTTAATGTTATGCTGATATTCGGATTGTTGTTTATTGGGTGCGGGGAATATAAACCTGACATAGGTGCATGGATTGACGAGCAGATTGCAAAAGCTCGTGAGACAACAGAAGAAGTACCGGCTAACCCAGAACCCGAACCTGACCCTACTAGTCCTGAACCTAGCCCCGAACCTACAGTAGATGCGGTTACGGAAGTAACCGAAGCCGCAGATTCACAAGAAATCAAGAGCGCATTGGAAACTCACGCCGAAGAATTAGAATTAGACTTAACACTTTACGACATGCTTTCAGATGATGTTAAAGATGAAGCGGCACAATCTATCTTTGAAAACGGGCCTTATGCAAATAAAGAGGCGATACAAACTGCGTTCAACGATGCATTACAGGCAGCGGCAACAGCAGAAGAAGACTTATCGAAAAAATTCAAAATTACACCAGAGGATAGCACCGATAAGGCGTTCGTAGAGGCTAGCTTTAATGCGGTGCATAACTACATAGAAAAGATATTTGCCGAAGATACAACAGAGGCGATGAGTGTTATAAAATTAGGAGACCATATTGATCTGAAATATTTAAATGTGGTAGGAGATGGTGGTCATGGATACATTAACGCAACAAGCGGCTTACGGCTTATTGTGATTGGTATAAATTCATTTAATGGCATAAACGGCAATGACACACCGCATGTAGTATTCCACTTTAAAGATGTACCCGGCAGGCACAAAATGAATAACAACAATGTCAATACAACAGGATATTATACCAGTGCAATGCGCACATACATTGTAAACAGTTTTTTACCCGGATTAAAAAACGCAGGTGTGCCCGATGAAGTTCTTTGGCAGCCAAAACGCATTGTTGCCAGCAGGGGAGTTGGAGCTAGTGCACAGACAATTACAGACGAATTGTGGTTACCAACTGAACTTGAGATGTTTGGTGTTTGGAGTCCCTACGGACGATGGTCTGTGACTGCTGTTGAGACAGCAGGGAATCAAGCAAGTTTTACTGGATATTACGAAAATGATAATAAGCGGCAAAAAGGCCTAACGTATTGGTTAGCTTCACCCTATTCTGGTGTGGATACCCCCTTCTGTAGTGTGACAAACAGCGGTAATGTCACCAACGACTCTGCGAATTACGCGATGGGCTGCGTCCCCGCTTTCTGTGTGCAGTAGCACACCAACATCTTAATTCCGTATTGCCCCGTTTCTGTGTTACTGTGTCAATCACACTGTCAATTATCGCTTGACTTTTCGGCGGATTGGGTCGATACTGAATTCAGTGAGCCGGAGTTAACCCCGCTGGCGGGATGTTCTTTTTTAGAGCGTTGATTATTTGGGGCGTAATCCTCACTTTTGTTGCTTTTAATATAAGCAATGCCGTCGGCGTTT
>BTID01000219.1:0-2017 GCA_036245275.1 Termitinemataceae bacterium | reverse complement strand
TTCTAGGTTTAATTCTTCGACGCAAACTGGAGACATGGAAAAATACGGAATAAATAAATGATAGCAAAAATATTTACGCACCGGACGATGCAAAAAAAAGATGTGATTTATTGCTCTTCGATTGAACATTTGCCCGCTTGAAGCGAACATTTCCAAAGTCATCCAGACCTTTACAGAGTTGCACATTCAGGGCACCCCTTTAGTCTTAAAAATATGTGTCATAACTGACCTCCAATTTTGATAAACATTTGCACACCAAAGAGATGTACACTGCCTAACCTTAATTCTAACAGCGAAATGTTATTTCTGCAAATTGTATGCTCACAAAAGTCGCTATAAAGCAATGGCGAATTTAACAAAGGTACGCAGAGGTGTATCAATTGAGACAGTTGCAAAACTTCAGTTTTCAACTGCTTTCCTGGGTGTGACAAAATTTAAGTGGTAAATATGCCGTAGATGATACTGGCGATACTTGCCGATTGGTGTCTGGCACCAATCAAAATGACCGCCAATCTTCGCTCATAAGTATAGGAGCTTCGATCAATCTTCGCGCAAAGGATAGGAGCTTTGATTAATCTTCGCGCAAAGGATAGGAGCGGTATACTTTTTGCGAGCTTTAGCGATGCAAAAAGATATAGCGACTAGCCTGACCGCCGTAGCGGCGGGTGCGCCCATATCTTTTTACACCTGAAATTTTGTCAGTTCCCACTTTCCTGCACGGGATTGCTTAAATAATCATAAAAATGCTATGGTACTAAAGCGTGAGCGGGTTTGCTCATGATAACCAAAACGTCACAGGAGAAAACAATGACAAGGAAAAATTGGATTACGGTTGTAGGTATCGTAGGAATGGTAACTCTGGTAATAGGGTGTACGTCAACCGGCGGTGCAGTGAACAAGGAATACACAAAGTTTGAAAATTCTGCACGCAATGAGGCATCAAAAGGTGTGATTGTAGGTGTAGGACAAGCATCAACAAAAGGACTTACACCAAGCCTTGCTCGGCAAACTGCAGAAAGCCGTGCGCGAGCTGATGTTGCCCGCCAAATGAATGCCATAGTAAAGTCAAGGATTGTTGATCATGAAGAAGGTGTTGAGGGTGCTTCATTCAAAGGAGAATCTTATCAAAGCAGTATAACCGAAACCTTATCAAAAGCAGAGCTTGTCGGGTCAAGAGTTCTTAAAGTAGAAACTGATGATAGCGGTTTAAATTATTTTGTTGCAATTGTGTATGATATCGCCCAAGCAAAAAAACTTACCGCTGATGCAATAAACAAGTCAGAGCTTGCACGTAACAAAAAAGCTGCTGATGCTGCAATAGCAGATATGAACGCCGCTTTTGATAGAGAATTCAATTAAGGGCACCTCAAACAAGTCTGCTTTAGAGCAGGCTTGTTTGCTCATTTTTTCGATCACTTTTTATTAAACTGTATGAAAAACATCCAAATAGCACTTATAGTAACTATCTATGATTGAATATTCAATTGAGGCATGACAGACTTTTTAGTGTGAAAAAGAAAAGTATTTATATTGAATGTACAAAATCTATTTATGGAAGGTGAACTATGCAAGCAGTAAAAGCATATTATGATGGAAGGACATTTGTTCCTACAATTCCTGTTAATATCAAAAAAAACAGGGCGGTAATTGTGACAATTCTTGACGATGAAATACTTGAGACAGAAACACAAGAACCTGACCCAAATGGATGGAAGAAATGTATCGGATCTATTTCTAAAGAAGATTGTGACTTAATGATGGCAACAATAGAAGAAGGCTGTGAAAAGGCAGACCTAAATGAATGGTAGTGTTGTTGATACAAATGTTATCATAAAAATGATAAAAGAAGATACTGTTGCTTTTAAATTACTTGACACTATCAAAAAGAAATATGCTTTGATTAAAACTGATTTACAGAAAAATGGTACACCGATACCGGAAAATGATATTTGGATTGCCGCAACAGCATATGCAAATGGTCTTTCAGTAGCTACGTTTGATGATCACTTTGACTATG
>BTID01000218.1:0-2128 GCA_036245275.1 Termitinemataceae bacterium | reverse complement strand
CCGCCGCGACGACATCAACAAGATGCGTGTACGCGGCATGAAGCAAGACTTCTCGTGGAACTTGTCTGCCAAAAAATACGAAGAAATGTACAAGAGCGCACTGGAAAAGGTTCACTAGTGGTTATTGGTTGCGGGAGTTAAGGAATTAAATGAAAACAATAAAAATCCCCGCCGCAGAGCCTCGCACACGAAACGTTGAGTGTGCAGAAGGTATTAAACCCTACGGCTCGAATAAATGGCAAAGATTGGTACATCAATGAGCTATAAAATATTATGTGGTGATTGCACAGAAAAATTGCGGCAGATAAACCAACAAGTTGATCTTACATTTTTAGACCCTCCGTTTAATCAACAAAAAGATTATGCGTTTCATGATGATAATATGAGCGATGAAGATTACTGGAAAATGGTTAAGTCTGTTTGCAAATCGGTTTATGATATTACAAATGTAGGCGGGTGCATATATTTTATGCAGCGTGAAAAAAATGCAGAATTTGTTTTGCAAACTTTACGCGAAACTGGATGGGAATTTCAAAATCTGATTATTTGGAAAAAAAGGACATCGGCAGTTCCGTTAAAGGGTAGATACAGCAAACAGTACCAAGTTATTGTTTATGCAACAAAAGGAGAACGGGCGAAAACATTTAACCGCTTGCGCATTGATCCTGTGCTTCCTGCAAACTATAAAGTTCAAAGAGAAAACGGACTTTTTGTTACAGATGTATGGGACGATATACGGGAGCTTACTTCAGGTTATTTTGCAGGAAACGAAGCAATCAGAAAAGAAGATGGGGAGCGTTTTCATAAACAACAAGCACCGCTTGCGCTTTTGTTACGAATGATTTTAACTTCGACAAATGTCGGCGATACAGTTTTAGATCCTTTTTGCGGAACAGGTACAACTTCTGTAGCGGCTTTACAGACACAGCGTAATTCTATTGCAATAGAAATTGATCCTGCAAATGTTGAATGTATAACAAAACGCTTAAAAAAAATAAATGATGCAGACTTAATTCAAAAATATTATCAGGATTACATTTACAGCGAAAATTTAAGTCAAATATGGGGCGATGATTTTGGCGGTGGTAAACTTCAAAAAACAAATTTAGAATTGAATTTTTTTAATGAAGTTGTTGAGGTTTTGGCGTAGAACTAATGACATATTCAGTTTATCATTTTTTTAAACATCTAGTTGATAATATTAATTTATTTAATACTATAGACAATTTAGAAGATTTCCCCTTTGATATGACTATGCTTGCTTGCAAAAACATAGGACAATTTCCTGATTTAGCAATAAAAACAAATGCTGTGGACAAAGTTACCAATCCGCTTTTTAGCGGCGGTGAGTTTATAGAAATAAAGGACAGTAAAACATATTCGGTGTCATCTTTTAATTCAACAATTCCGCAAGGTCAAAAAGATATAAACGAAATAATAAAAAGTCAAAACAGCGCAATAAAGAAACAGATGGAAGAGACAGGAAACCATATTTATTCACTGCCGGTGCGTGATGTTTATTATTTACTTAGAGGTAAGCATAATGGCAATTCTAAAATTATACTTGTTCACGGAAGTTTTTTTGAAACAATAAAAAAAGACAATCTTATAAGACAAGCGTTTGAACAGGTTTTAGATGAACGGTTAAAAGAAAAAAAGGTAAATATTCAAGATGATGTTCATGATATTTTGATTGATATTTTTTCCGATCAAAAAAACTTTAGTAGGGTGCGTAATATTGACAATGCCTCTGTAAAATTACGTTTTCGTGTTATGACAGAAGTAAAACCGGAAGGTAATATTTTAAATACCGCGCAGTATCCGCAAATTAAAGATAATACTATAAATTTGATTGTACCTAATCACTATGATGATGAACAAAAAATAATACTAGAACGTTTCTCTGCTGTTTACGATGAAACGTCTGCCGAACAGTTTAGTGTTTTTAAAATCAAACACCATCTAAACGGATATTTTACTGTTTTTCAAAAAGGTTTATAACAAATATGACACTACCTAGATACCCAGATTTTGTTCCCATTAGCCTTGAGCTAAAAGACATTTTACAGCCGGTACTTGCAAAGGCTGCCGATGGTGTTTCCGAATACACGTTTGCAAACTTGTATCT
>BTID01000217.1:0-2201 GCA_036245275.1 Termitinemataceae bacterium | reverse complement strand
ACGTCTCCGGTTCTATCCTTAAAATGAATTGAACAAAAGCGAATCTATGAAAAGTGCTTCCCAGCAAACACTTTTTTTAAATTTAGGAAATAAAACATTGTTAAAGATATATGCATTAATTTTTTTGCCGTGAATGCCCACAACGCTCGCCATATTTATTATAGACCCTTTACGCTCCCTAATCATATATCTGCCAATCGTGCGCGCTATCAAAAAAGTTGCGCTCAAATTCACATCAAGCACTTTTTGAAAATCTTCAAGTGTCATTCTGAAAGCTAAGTTATCCCTTGTGATTCCGGCATTGTTTACAAGCACATCAAAACCGCCGGCTTCCTTGATAAGCCCCTCAATAAGTGCTTCAACACTGGCTAGATCACCTAAATCGGCATTTATCCAGTGCAACTGCCCGCACTCTTTCTTAGGTGCATCTAAAACCCATGCAGGCTCCCTAGTGCCTATGCCCCACACAGATGCGCCTTCCTCAAGAAACCGGTTGGCTATTGCCATTCCAATCCCCCGTGACGCGCCTGTAACAAGTGCTTTTTTATTGGCTAAACGCATATATGCCTCCTTACTATAAATCGTAAGCATAGATAAAATCATAGCATCACATAATAGATCATAGAATAGAGGGGGCTGTATGTCAACTTCAATATCGACAGTGATGGACGTCTTGCCATGACAGCTGTTATACGCAAGGTGCTTGCAGAAAACCCCGGTGAGTTTGACCCCCGCAAGTACATAGGACCATCACGCGACGAGTTAAAAAAAATGTACGCAGAAAAAAACAAAAATGTTTTAGGTTCAGCCGGACAGGCATAGCATTTAACGGCGCAAAAAAAGACCTGTTTATAGCAGGTCTTTTTTTTTATCATTAGTGCAGACTTAATGATCCAACATCAATGTCCTCAACAAATGTGTTGTATTCACTGTGTTCAAAAAAGTGAAGTATAAATATTTGGCTGTACCACAATTCAATTTTTTTATGATATAGCAAACCATAGTCTAAAGAGAATTTTTTATTTTTATGCGAATGATTAAATTCACTTATTGCTAGACGTTCTCCTGTATAGTCAGAAATATTTTTAACAAAAATATCATCAAAATAAGTAAAAATACGTGGTAAGTATTTTGAATCATCTCCCTCAAATAAATCAAAAGCTGCAATTGTCGATGTATAAAAATCCATATCAAACACTACAGCTCCGATCGGTGCGGGTTTGTATTTATCAAAAAAAGTTTTTGAGGTTTCGCTAATATTTCCGATAACCAATTTTGCATTTGTAAGACGCTTTTGCAATTTCTCTATGTCCATTTTATAAAAACCTTTCTGCCACAGATATGGCAAATCACGATAATCAGCCGGTGTAGGTAACCCCATTCCTGTATCAAAGCCATATACTTCGATATTTATATCAAGTGCTTCACTAATAACATTTGCGTGTTTTTCTAAAGCGATAATTCCATTTCCGCCAGCTACTCCGAATTCCATTACGCTAACACTTTTTAAGCCTAATTTTTTTGCTAACTTTGCCGCCTGATAAACGCAATAAAAATAATGCTGCCTTTTATATTTTCTTTTGTAAAGAGGACCGAACACCTCACTTTTATCTTCACGATTTTGCATTAGTTTCAAAACCAAAGGCAGTATCGCCCATCGAAATCTTGCAGGAATTAATTTCCTGTATGTGTCTCTTGCAAATTCATAAAACGCCATAAAACAACTCCTTAAAAAGCGTCAAAAACGCATGGTATTTAGGCAAGCTTGGATAAAATCGGTGACTGACACCGCTAAATTGATTAAATTGACGACTGGCACCACTAACACTAAAAAGTGTCAAAAACGCAGGATATTTAAGCCCTCTGAAAAAGATGCCTTAGAGATGCAACAATTAAGCGCATCTCTGAGAACGAGGAAAAAATACTTGCAGTACAAGATACAACTGGAATAAATTATGCAGGTCATGAAAAAACGGAAGGTATGGGATACAATTGCGATAAAACTTTAGGTAGTGATTGAAAATAACATTTACATTATTACTGTGGAGATATAGTATAATTCCATTCTCCGTGGAATTTATGCGGTTTTATGTTGATTAAATTATAATCTTCATCTTTGACAATTTTTTTTGTTTCATATGTATTTTTATCAAGAACACATTTTACAATCAATCCTTTTTCTGTTTTGGTAGCATTTATCA
>BTID01000216.1:0-2209 GCA_036245275.1 Termitinemataceae bacterium | reverse complement strand
GACAAAAAAAAAACAGTTGTTAAAATAAAAAATCTTAAGTAAATAATCATAGGAGATTGTAATGAAAATCAAAGAAATTTTGTTTTACAGTGCGTTTCCTTGTTTTTCACAAGTTACAGCACTAATCTTGGCAGCCGTATTTATTTACACAAGCTGTTCAATGCCGCAAGCAGATCCGTCATCTGCACAAAACACAAACACAGATACAGGTCAGTCACCGCCTACTGTTACAGGAACCCCTGTAGCCTTTTACCTAGATGAAAACTTAAAACCCACTACAACGCCCACAGGTATTACCGCTCTTACTGTTTTAGATAATGAAGATACAAAGGGATCTACCGTACTCTCATACGAAGATGATGAAGGCGGAATTGTGGACTTTATTGTCCCGGAATCCAACGCAGCAGTTTCTATGTATTTTGAAGGTACAAATAATTTTCCAGATCGTCTTATTATTGAGCAAGAAGGGGAAAGAATAGCATATGGATATTTTTCAGAGTATAACACAGAATCACAAACATATTATATTCATTTTACTATTATTGGCGAAGGCGAAGGATTTACTAACCAAATATTCTTTAATAAAAATGTTTTAACAGCGTATCAAAACGATATAAACTTGGATGATTCTCAAAATCTGCGTATTAACAGAATTATGACAGCCCTTTGTGTGTGGGCAACTATTGATAAGGCTGTGGATGACATGAAACAAGGTGCATTTCGTAATATTCTTAAGACAATAGTTAAGGTGTTTGTTCCGATAGTTGTTATAGCTAAAGTTGTCGTCCCCGTTGTTGCAGTTGCAGTGTTTGCACCGGTAGCATTATCGGCTGTAATTCCTTTAGCCATAGAAAGAATTTGGAATACCGATCCTCCGGTAACCCCGCCTCCTCCGCCGCCGCCGCTTCTGCCAGAATCTGATGAACCTCGTCCATCAATAGAGGTACGTATCAAGGCAGGCAACTACAACGAAGCTGCATATATCAAATGGCAAGAAGACAACACCACTCCTATTCCGCTATTATTTGATAGCACCGCAGGTAAAGATCTGGTTTTGCAAGTAGAAATAAAAAACAATTCTTTTGAGGTTGAAGGAAAAACAGAAAAGCTTACTCATCTACAAGGTGTAAACTGGGGAATAAGATTAACCAAGCTTGGTAGTATAGATGCTGAGCAGTATTTTACAGCAACAGTAGTTGAAGGTGCAAAAGACGACGACAAGTATGAAATTGTTATACACCGGGTACACCCAAATGGCGACGCTAGAAACACGGCTTACTTTTTTCTTGATTTTATTGTTGGGGAAAATGCGTTTGCGATAAACGGTAACACTGACAACAAAGCTGATCTTCACTTAAAATTTCCTGGCGGGATACCTAGCACCTATAAATTAAGACCTGTAAATGCTAATATTTCTGATATTAGCTGGGGGGATGTTTTAAAGCCTGAAATAGAACTTGCGCCGAAAATAGCTGTGTTTTCACTTCCGTTATTACTTAAATAAATGCAAAGTATTTATCTCTACATTTTTAAATAGTTGCTGATAGCCTCTTGTGGATCTACTTCTTTGTTTAGAATACGGTAAACAAGGTTACAAATGGGCAATTTTAGCTTATAACTCTCTTGCAATTTTTTAACATTGTTTGCTGCGGCTATACCTTCCGGCGTGTACGGTATCTGTGAAATATTTGCGATAAGATCATCAATATTTTTAAATTTGTTCAAAAGATTCATATCGACAATTTCGCGCCCAAGACGGCGGTTGCGCCCCCATTTAGAGCGGCAAGTTACATCAAGATCGCCCACACCGGCAATCGAAGAAAAAGTTTCTGTGTGGGTAGAACCAAGAGCCACACCAAGTTTTTGTATTTCGCTTAAACCTGCGGCAAGCAAAAGTGATTCTGTATTGTCTCCAAACATCTGATCATTTTGAGCGCCTGCAGAATAAGCGGCAATGTCAGCTTTGTTTTTAAGAGCGTCCATTACCCCGAATGCAATTGCCACAACATTTTTTACTGCAGCAGCCACCTGCACCCCCCTAACATCAAGCGACGAAAATACCAAAAGCCTTTTTGTCTTTAAAAGATACTTAAAGCGCACCGCAAGAGACGGCCGCCTACATGCCGATATAAGCCCTGTAATCTTACCGGCAGCAACCTCTTGTGCGTGGCTGGGACCGGAAATATAAACTAGCGATTTAAAATAACAA
>BTID01000215.1:0-2246 GCA_036245275.1 Termitinemataceae bacterium | reverse complement strand
CCTCATCTTACCTCTGTGTTCCTCCGTGTGCCTCTGTGTTAAAATTCTTTAAATGTGACATTAAAAATTTCTGCGCAAACAAAAAAGTATTGATTTTTTTTTTTTTTCTATATATACTTAAATGTACACGGTCGCAAGAATCTTGAATATTTTATTTTTTGGAAGGTGCAATTATGAAAATTACAATAAAGCTGAATAAAAATACCCACCGCAGAGCAGCTGGGATTTTTAGTGTTATGCTGGTATTCGGATTGTTGTTTATTGGGTGCGGGGAATATAAACCCGACATAGGTGCATGGATTGACGAGCAACTTGAAAAATCTCGTGAGACAACAGAAGAAGTACCGGCTGGCACCGAACCTACTAGCCCTGAACCTATCCCAGAACCTAAAGCAGATCCGGTTGCGGAAGTAACCGAAGCCGCAGATTCACAAGAAATGAAGACGGCATTGGAAACTCACGCCGAAGAATTAGAATTAGACCTAACACTTTACGACATGCTTTCAGATGATGTTAAAGATGAAGCGGCACAATCTATATTTGAAAACGGGCCTTATGCAAATAAAGAGGAGATACAAACGGCGTTCAATGATGCATTACAGGCAGCGGCAACAGCAGAAGAAGACCTATCGAAAAAATTCAAAATTACAAAAGAGGATAGTACCGATAAGGCGTTCGTAGAGGCTAGCTTTAAGGCAGTGCATAACTACATACAAAAGGCATTTACCGTAAGTACAACAGAGGCTCAAAGTGTTATAAAATTAGGCAACTATATTGATCTGAAATATTTAAAAGTTGAATTATATTCTGGTAGTACAAGTGCAGATGATGGATACATTAACGCAACAAGCGGCTTACGGCTTATTGTGATTGGTATAAATTCATTTAACGGCAAAAACGGCAATAACACACCGCATGTAGTATTTCATTTCAAAGACATACCCGGCGAACACAAAATGAATAATAGCAATGTAAATACAACAGGATATTTGGATAGTGCAATGTGCAACTACATTGTAAACGATTTTTTAACCGGCTTAGAAAACGCAGGTGTACCTGATGAGGTTCTTTGGCCGCCAAACCGCATTGTTGCAAGTAGAGGAAACGAAACGCCTGCTGAACAGACAATTACAGACAAATTGTGGTTACCAACTTCATGGGAAATGGGTACATTATCCGGATCTATTGAAACCTCAAGTAACCAAGTAAGTTTTACTGAATATTATAAAGGTGAGCCCGAGAGGATAAAAAATGGTGGATGGTATTGGTTAGCTTCACCCTATTCTGGTTCGGGTACCGGCTTCTGTAGTGTGGGTAGCGGTGGTCGTGCCGGCTCCAACAATGCGGCTACAGTTGGAGGCGTTGCCCCCGCTTTCTGTGTGAAGTAGCACACTAACATCTTAATTCCGTATCGCCCCGTTTCTGTGTCAGTGTGTCAATCACACTGTCAATTATCGCTGTCAATAACGCTTGACTTTTCGACGGGGGAGGTCGATACTGAATTCAGTGAGCCGGAGTTAACCCCGCTGGCGGGATGTTCTTTTTTAGAGCGTTGATTATTTGGGGCGTAATCCTCACTTTTGTTGCTTTTAATATAAGCAATGCCGTCGGCGTTTTTTATTTTCTTCAAAATTTCGTTTTTTCCACGCTTGTACGTCGATATGACAACTTTTTCCTAGTCTATAGGTTTAGATACTGCCATCACAAAAGAAAAACCTTCTTCGTGTTCCCTATTGAAGGACTTTATATAGACATCTGAAGTTATGCCATCTTTTGTTTCACGTATTATAATCAGTGGGTCTGTAAGCGTTTGAAAAGATGCCCCAAGCAATTCTTTTCTTGCGCCTTCGTCTTTTCTGCCAAGCTTATCAAAAAAATCTTTACCCATCTTGAATGTGCCAATTGGCGTTTGTACTTCATTGCGCGGGAAAAGCCGCCTGTATTCTTCTGGCGTGTATTCAACCTTGTCCATTGGCACTGCCATTTTTTCAAATTTTTCTGCAATCAGTTTTTCTTGATTTTCCACACCCACATTATCGGCTGTGATTCTCCCCCGCTTTCTGCGTTATCTGTTTACATCTGTGTTATCTGTGGTTAAAAACCTAGCAGGGGTGCAACAAAAAATAATGGCAAATTGCTAAGGCAAATTTAACACGGAGGTACGGGAGGTACACAGAGGGAATTCGGAGGAAGAACAAAAAATTATTAAAGGTGCCCGAAATTCTTATTCGTGCCGTAGGGTTTAA
>BTID01000214.1:0-2299 GCA_036245275.1 Termitinemataceae bacterium | reverse complement strand
TAACAGCAAGCGGTATTTTGAGTGTTATTACGACTGGTGTCGATACCGGTCATACAGAATCGGAGCGTTCTGTATATGTTCAAATTGAATTTGAAGGAGGATTACGTTCAGAAATAGTTGATGAGATGTTAGAATCATGGACTAAAAAAATTAAGTTACTGGAAGGTATTACAAGTGTGGAGACGGGATCTAAAGTTGGCTCTGCGACGGTTATGGTTAATTTTGATCCCGCTATTATTGAAAGTGGTATGGTACGGAATTTATTACGCGATGAAAAAATTCAAGGTGGTTTTATTTATATACCTGAGAATTCGAAAAACGACAGAATATGGAGTATAACGGTAAGTGGTGACAGCAATGAGAAATGTCATGCAATTGCCGAAGAAGTTGCAAGAAAATGTTCGACAATACCAATTGTACAAGAAACAGTTCTCAATTTTAAAGATGGAAGTAACAATATAATTTTTAAACCGGACAGAGAAAAAATCGCAGGCGGAACAGCATCAAGCGGCAGCGGATTTATTTTTACCACTGTTGCAAATGCTCTGCGATGGGGTGTTCACGGACCGGTTGCCTATAAACGGATTGGCGGAAGTGCTGATAGTGTAGGTGAAACAGATGTCCGTATACGCGGACTTGGACTTGATATACCTTACAAAGAAGCATTATCAAATCTTTCGATAAATACTTCTGCAGCGAATGCAGAGGAAGCAGAAAAAACAATCATAAAAACTGATACCATCTTTACATCAGAAGAAGGTCGCGAACCGTCCGGCATACGACGCCTTGGCAGAAGAAGAATTGCTTCAATATCAATACGAACAGAGGCATCTGATGCGCGTGAGATAAAAGCAAAAATTATGCCGCAATTACAAAGTATAGATCTTCCACAAGGTTACGCAATTGAATTTGATCGTGAAGCAATAGAAGCTGCGGAAGCGTTAAGCAAATCGGTATTTTATTATTTTCTTGCAATTCTTTTTTGTTATATGGTAATTGCTGCGACAAATGAATCGTTTACATTACCGTTGCTTGTACTTTCGGTGGTTCCTGTGTCAATGGCGGCGCCAGCTTTATACTTGTTGCTTGCAAATTATAAATTCAATGCAGTAACAGCCTGCGCATTGCAGTAAATTCATCGGTATTGATAGTTGATAGTATTTTTGCACATAAAAATGATCGCAATTTATATTCTGATGAGTATTATTTGTATAAATCATTGCGAAAACGTTTTGCTACACTTGTAGCAACCGCAGGAACAACAATCATAGCTGCGTTGCCATTTGTTTTTTTACATGAAGATGCAAATTCTATTATTAAAATTCTTTCACTTGTAACAGCATTAGGTGTTTTGGTTTCGTGTATTTGTTCATTATTTTTAGTCCCTGCAATATTAATTTTATTTTGGAAAAATTTCTTTGGAAAGAAGTTCCGCGTAGCGGGACAAAAATCCTCTTTTGGAGGACGAAATGCAATCTTTAAAAAAATTATTCAGAGGTGGATTCCTTAACAAAACGGCTCTTAATAGGGCGGTAAGTGTACTCGTTTTATGTACAATGGTTCTAGGTCAGATTTCGGCAATTCCTTTGCCGGATACCGGAAATAGCAAACTGCTTGGCTTTAACAAAGATGTATTTGATTATCATTTTTCGCGAGCTGATAGGGAAAGCAGTCTTGAACAATGGATAGAAAAAGCAAGACTTGGTTTGATCGCGGCAGAAAGTGCATGGGAAAAAAATGCGCTTGAGTTATATAGCGATAGGGATGAATTTCTTGCGGCCCGCGAAAACCTACTTGAGTGGGGTGAAAAAGAATTTCAAGAACGATTGACAAAATGCGTTTTAATGAAATTTTTAGATGATGAAATTGCCAACTTACAATTTAAGTCTAATGATATTGCTGTCAATCAAAATTCACAGTTTTTATTTCATTTGGATCAAGATGGCAATATTCTTTATGACGAGGTAACAGGTGATCCGCTCGCAATTAGACCGGGAGAACGGGATTTACAGACAGACAGAGAATATCTTAAAGAAAAATTAAATGAGTCAGGCGAAAACAGCATTACAAACTATAGCAATGTTATAGAAAATGTTTTTCCGCAATTACTCACTTATATTGATGAAAAAGACAGACCCGGCTTTGCGCAAATTTTTGCAAACGAAACAAAAAATGCTATGCAATATTTGCGGCGCGAATCTGCGCAAATACGTGTCAGGGAAGAATCAATATTTGTCGCACGGCGTTCCGGTGATATATGGAGTTTGCGGAAAAAATCAGACAAAGAAGCGGCGGCTAT
>BTID01000213.1:0-2401 GCA_036245275.1 Termitinemataceae bacterium | reverse complement strand
TGAAATTGCACAGAGGCTCGGCAGATTAAAAAATCCATATATGGCATGGGATGCACTCCCAAATACACCTCGCGTGTGTCTTAAAGTTCCAACCGGCGGCGGTAAAACAATTATTGCCGCTCATGCAATAAAACTAGTTGGCGATACATGGTGCGAAAAAGAAAATCCGCTTGCGTTGTGGTTTGTTCCTGCCGATACAATACGAAGGCAAACAAGCGAAGCTCTAAAAAATCCTCGCCACCCATACAGGCAAGTTTTAGATGAACAATTCTTAGGAAAGGTTAGAATATTTGATCTTGACGAAAAGTTTAATATACGGCCATCTGATATAAAAGAAAATGTTTGCATTATCGTTTCAACGATTCAATCATTTGTAAAACTCGATACGGCAAAATACAATGTCTATAAAGATAACGAAAATCTTGATGTGCATTTTGATAAAATGGAGGCGACATATTTTAGCGGAATGGAAATGCGCAGCGAAAACGACAGACCAAAATATTCATTTGCAAATTTGTTATGCTATCATCGTCCTATAATGATTGTTGACGAAGCACACAAAGCTGTAACAGATTTAAATCAAACAGCACAACAGCGTATCAATCCTTGCGCGATTATTGAATTTACTGCAACACCTCAAGTTAATAACAACACGCTTTACAATGTTCGAGCAACTGAACTTAAAGAGGAAGAAATGATAAAACTTCCGATTGTGCTGGTGGAACATTCAGGCTGGGAGCTTGCCGTAGACGAAGCAATTGCACGCCGCGCGGAACTTGAGAAAGAGGCGGAACAGGATCGTGATTATATACGCCCGATATTATTGTTTCAGGCACAGAATAAGGATAAAGATATTACTATAGATGTGTTAAAAAAGTATCTTATGGAGAGCGCAAACATACCGGAAAATCAGATTAAGATTGCAACAGGCGATCAAAAAGAACTTGATACTATCGACATTTTCAGGTGCGATGAACCGACACGTTTTATCATCACTGTAGAAGCACTCAAAGAAGGCTGGGATTGTTCGTTTGCGTATGTGCTGTGTTCGCTAGCCAACATCAAAAGTGATACATCAGTAGAACAGTTGCTCGGACGAGTTATGCGGCTTCCTTATGCAAAATCCCGCAAGATTGCCTCCCTAAATAAAGCGTATGCTTATGTTGTCTCTCCTCATTTTGGAGAGGCTGCCGCAGCTATTACAGAAAAACTTATCAATAAAGGTTTTGATGATGCAGAAGCGCAGAGCTCAATACAGCCTGATCAAAGTGCAACACTTTTTGCTCATCCTGACATTAACAAAGTTAATATAGATACTCAAATTGATCGTAAAGATATTCCTGCAAGTATTCAGATTGAAAAAACCGATGATGGTAAAAACACACTTATTTTTACAAATGCGACAACCGAAGAGGATATTGAAACAGTATGTACAAAAATGCAGCCGCATGAAGTTTTCGAAATACAATGGAAGTTTACAAATTTTAAAAAAGCTGATGATACACCAAGCCCTGCATCTATGGGCGAAAAGTTCAACGTTCCGCGCCTTATATTTGAAGCACAAAACGAATTTGTATTTGCAGACCCTGATATGATTTTTGAACAGTTTGACTGGAACATTGCTAAATATGCTCTTCCACGTCTTGAAAGTAACGAGTTCAATATTGAAGAATCTGCAGGCAAAGGTTTCTTTATTGATATTGACGGCAACCGTTTGAATTATGCGATGGCGAACAAAGAGCAATTTACTTTGCCAATGAGCGAAGTTAAAACATGGACTATAGCAAATCTTGTTTTATGGCTTGATCGCACATTGAAGCAAGAGGATATACCGCAATCGCAAATGATAGATTGGCTTCGTAAAAATGTTGAATACCTAAACGAAAACCGCGGTATAAAAATAGCAAGTTTGATGATTGCAAAATACGCTCTTTTGAATAAGCTGCAAACAAAAATTTCTGACGCACGCACAAAAGCAAGATGTGAATCTTTCGATCTGTTTAGGCGTGAATCAAGGAAGATGCTTGATTTTGAGCGCGCATTTGAATTCAAGGCAGGAATGTATGATGATCAATTATTCTATCAAGGTAAATATAAATTCAAGGCGCATTTTCTGGGTAACAGCAAAATTCCCTTGATAGATGGCGGTGAAACCGGCGAAGAATTTAAATGCGCACAGGCACTTGATTCAAATCCGAAAATAAAGTTTTGGCTCCGCAATGTTGCCCGTCATCCATCTTCATTCAAACTCCCAACATCAACCGATAACTTCTACCCGGATTTTATCGCAATGTTAAATGATGGGCGAATATTGGTAGCCGAATATAAAGGTGCTCATCTCCTTGATTCACAGGATACAAAAGAAAAAGCACTGATAGGAGAAATCTGGGAAAAACTAAGT
>BTID01000212.1:0-2464 GCA_036245275.1 Termitinemataceae bacterium | reverse complement strand
TCCTGCCTTAATGCACGGATATAAATTTATTAAATGTAAATTTATCGGAACAGGAAACACAGCGTTTGCACATTTAAATTTTTTGAAAGCTGATGTTGTTTTAATGACGACACCCGGTTTGGATGTCTACCAGCTAAAACGATCAAAACTTGTTAAGCATTATGCGCATGTTCTGCACGCTCCAAGTGATGCCGTGATGTATAAATTGTTCGGCCTTGATTATTTTGATTCTGTGCTGCTTTCCGGTGATTATCAAAGTAAGGATATACGGACAATTGAAAGTATACGAGGCATAAAAGAAAAACAATTAGTAACTGTTGGATGTACATATCTTGATGTATACGAAGAAAAATTGAAACATTTGGAACACTCTGAAAAGCCATTTACAGTGCTTGTTTCACCTACTTGGGGTGCTTGCGGCCTTTTATCACGTTACGGTGAAAAATTGCTTGATCCATTATCAAAAACTAAATTCAATATAATTATACGTCCGCACCCTCAGTCAAAAAAGTCAGAGGCTGCGGTTCTTGAAAAACTTAGAACAAGGTATAAAGATAACTCAAACATTATTTGGGATTACGAAAGCGAAAATATTAATTCATTAGCAAAAGCCGATATTATGATTTCTGATTATTCCGGCATTATTTATGACTATACTTTTTTGTGCGATAAGCCTGTTATCTATGTTAATCAAGGTATAGATTTGCGCCCTTATGATGCAGACGATCTAGGGGAAAATGCAATTGATAATTTATGGCAATTTTTGACACTTAAAAAAATCGGTATTGAATTAAAAGAAGAATATTTTAATAGTATCGAGCGTGTCATAATAGATGCCGCAGATTCAAACTCTTTAAAAGAAGAACGCAAAAAAGCAAAAGAAGAAGCATGGCAGTATCAAGGTGAAGCCGCAAAAAAAATAACGGATTTTATGATTCAAACACAAACTAATTTGCAGGAAGAGGCCATGTCATAATGCACATAGCCATTGATTGCCGGATGTATGGTTCAAGCGGGATAGGCACTTATATAACCGGATGTTTGCCGTATTTTCTTAGTTCGTGCCATAGTTTTACATTGATCTGTTCCGGCGGCACCGTTCCAGCCATTCTTAAAATGTGTGCAAGGCGATCAAATTATTCAATTGTTGTATACAATAAAAAACCATTTTCAATGCAGGAATTATTTTTTTTACCAAACAAGATTGCAAAAAAAATCAACGAATGTGATTTATATTACAGCCCTTTTTTTAATATACCCCAAGGGATCAATATCCCTATTTACACAACGATACACGATGTAATATTTCCTGATATGCCGGAGCTTACTTCTAAAATAGGCTTAACATTACGAATGTGGTTTTACAAACGTGCTTGTAAAAAATCAAAAAAAATATTTACTGTTTCTGAATTTTCGGCATCGCGTATACGGCATCATTTTGAATCACAAAAAAAATTGAATATTATAGTTACATATAACGGGGTGCAGGAGCAACTTTTAAATATAAATACCGCATTTGTGCAAAAACAAAAAACTATAATTTTTGTGGGTAATATAAAAAAACACAAGGGCTTACAATTTTTATTGGAGGCATTTTTAAAAGCTCAAAACGAATTAAGTTTGCAAGGTCAAAATTATCGCCTGCTTATTCTAGGGCAAAAAGAAAATTTTAGATCAAAAGACAAGACAGCCCTTTTGCAATTGAATACTGCATGTAACTCCGCAGAGCAGCGTGGTATTAAATACGGCTCGAACAAAAATCAATCGCAGCTTATAGAATTTTCAGGAGTTGTAGATGCCCAAAAATTAAAAATTCTATTAAGCGAAGCTTCTCTTCTTGTTCAGCCTTCGTTATACGAGGGCTTCTGCTATCCGCCGCTAGAAGCTCTATTTTGCGCTACTAATGTGTTGATTTCCGATATACCTGTTTTAAAAGAAATCTACGGCGGCTATCCTGTAACATTTTTCCGCGCAGGCGATGTTGCCGATTTAAAAGAAAAACTTATTGCTATTTTAAAAAACGGCATACCCGCACCAGTGGAACTTAGCAAAGAACTAAAACAAAAATATACATTTGAAAAAACAGCCGCTGCAGTGCTAAGCGCTCTTGATGATCCGAATTAGCCTAAGGGCACACCTAAGCCTTGCCGATTTTTCCGCCTTTTTTTAAGGTTATCCGGTCTTCTACAGAGGCTTCCAGCTTTAGTGTGTATTTTTGACCTTTAGTTTTGTTAATAATTTCTATGTTTACAGTGTTTTCTTTGCTGCCGTCCTCTAATATTGCATGCAAACCGGAAAATTCCAGCATATCACCTTGTTCGATATTGTCATAATCGGCAGGATTGATAAATGTTAGGGGTAAGATACCATAATTTATAAGGTTTGCCTTGTGGATTCGGGCAAAAGACTTGACAATAACTGCTTTTACACCCAAAAACATAGGGGCAAGGGCAGCATGCTCTCG
>BTID01000211.1:0-2873 GCA_036245275.1 Termitinemataceae bacterium | reverse complement strand
GAATATGTTCTTGCATTGCTAGAAAGCAAAAATATTCAATTGATAGAAGATGATTCATTAGAAGACGAAGAAGAGTTGCTTGATATACGCAAAGTTGTAGCTGGTGAAAAAAAGAAGATGGCGGCGGCAGGAAAAGAAGCGGCTATTGATGATCCTATCCGTTTATATCTGCGCGAGATAGGACGTGAAAATCTTCTTTCCGGAAATCAGGAAGTTGAACTTTCCAAACAAATGGAAAATGGCGAAAATATCATTAAAAATGTTATAAAAAAATCAGGCTTAATACTTAATGAATTTTATCATGTTGCAGATAGAGCGTTCTCTAAAAAAGATCCAAAAGAGTTAAGCCTAACAAAAACAAAAAAAGAAATTTCCGAATATATGAGCGAGCGTCGCAGGCTTAATTCTCTTTATAAAGACTACTTAAAACCTATTTGCGGCGATTTAAAATCTTATATCGACATTAAACGAAAGCTAATTGCAAAAGGTTTGGATTACACAGAAGACAGAGAAATAAAAAAACTGCGCAAGCCGCTTTTGGAAGCAATCAACGAAATAAAAATTCATCAAGAAGAGATTACAGAATTTTCCGACAAGTTTGTACAGGCATCAAAAAAAATAAAGCGTTTTAAAAAAGAACAGGAAAAAATAGAAAAGCGTTTAAATGTAAGCTCTTTAAAAGAGATACGCTCTCTTGGACGAGGTCTTACTATAAAAGAGGAGCGTGAGCGTCTTGAAAATGAAATGGGTCTGTCATCGGATGAGATAAAAGAAAAAATTCAGCACATACAGTTGACACAAAAACGTTTGCATCAAATGGAAACAGAATTCGAAGACTCTATCGAAAGCATAAATGCCATGGCAAAAGAAATTAACCGCGGCAGAAAAATGTTAAAAGATGCAAAAGATAAATTGATAACTGCAAACTTGCGCTTGGTTGTTTCAATAGCAAAAAAATACACAAACCGCGGCTTGCATTTTTTTGATCTGGTGCAGGAAGGGAATATTGGCTTAATAAAAGCTGTAGAAAAATTTGAATATCAAAAAGGATTTAAATTTTCTACTTATGCTACTTGGTGGATACGTCAAGCTATTACACGTTCAATTTCAGATCAGGCAAGAACTATCCGTGTGCCTGTCCATATGATCGAACAGATCAACAAAGTAAGCCGCGAATCACGTCAGCTTATGCAGATGTTAGGCAGGGAACCTAGCGACGACGAAATTGCAGAGCGGCTTGGCTGGACATGCTCGCGTGTAAAATCGGTAAAGAGCGTTGCACGCGAACCTATCTCGCTGGAAACACCTATTGGCGAAGAAGAAGATTCACTGCTTGGCGATTTTATCGAGGACAAAGATGTAGAAAATCCGGCGACACGGACAGCATTCACTTTGCTGCAGGAGCAATTGTTTTCGGTACTTTCAACGCTGCCTCCACGTGAACAGGAAGTTTTAAAGATGCGTTTTGGCTTGGATGACGGTTATTCGTTGACTTTAGAAGAAGTAGGGCTTTGCTTTAACGTAACCCGCGAGCGCATTAGACAGATTGAGGCAAAGGCGCTACGCCGCCTGCGTCATCCAAAACGCAGCCGTAAGTTAAAGGGCTTTTTAGACAATTGATGTTTAGACAATTGATATTTACAAAATTGATATTCACAAAGTTGGTATCAAAAAAATTGAAAACTATAAAACAGAGGAATGTATGACAAAAGAAGAAACTGAAGTTATTTTTGAAAAGCTTTATGCATTGCAAGATGTGCTTTCTAAAAAGAATACTCTTGAATGGGAAATTACAGAAATACCCAAAATGCTTAGCACGCAGAAAGAGTTGCTTACACGCTTGAAAAAACAATGGATAGAGCGCGATCAGGAATATGTAAGCGCAAAAGCAGAAGAAGGTGAGCTTCGTAATCTATTATTTGAGGCGCAAAGCAACAAAGAAAAAGCAGAAAAAAATATGGAGCTTACAAATACTCAACGTGAATACGAAAATCTTGATAGAGAAATAAAAGAATCTTTGGAAAGAGAACAACAGTATCACCGCGACCTAAAACTTGTTGAACAGCGCATAACAGAATTGAATGCGCAGATGCAGCAAAATAAAGATCTTATGGATCAACAGGACGTGGAGTTAAACGAAAAACGTAAACGTGTTGATTCTGATATTGAAAGCAAAACAAAAGAGTTAGAACTGCTTGATATAAAAGCGAAAGAAATTACAAACGGCATGGATCAAGAACTGCTGTTTAAATTTGAGCGTATCATAAAGAAAAAAGGCGGCAGAGGCATTGTTACAATTAAGGGCGGTGTATGCTCAAGCTGTCACATGATTTTACCGGCTCAATTTGCAAATGATGTAAAAAGCGGTAACGAGATTGTGTCGTGTCCATATTGTTCCAGCGTTTTATGTTACGAAGAATCGGTAGACGGGGATGATATGTTTTTTGAAAACGATACCGCAGGGTCACTTTCTGATTTGGACGATCTTGACGATGAGGAATTTGAAGAAGAGGAAGAAATAGAAGAAGAAGACTTGAATATAGATTATGATGAATAAAAGTAGTAGAACAAAATATTACACAATCAATTCAAATACCAGTTGTTTGCCGCCGGCTAAATCATTGATGTCTTCCATAGGACGTGTTATGGATGCATCTACTGCGCGGCTTACTGTGTTTGATACAAGTGCGCGGCTTTCATATTTTGCTGTCAGTGTTGATAATAATCGTGCGCGTATAATAGGACTGCCGGCGGCCGTGTAACCAGTAAGCGGTGAATAGCAAAAAACACATTCACCATAATCTATGCCTGCACAGACAATATCATTTTTGTCATCTTTTTTTAACAAGCGCGCCGCCGTTTTGCATGCAGCG
>BTID01000210.1:0-2849 GCA_036245275.1 Termitinemataceae bacterium | reverse complement strand
CTTTGTTAAGAACAAAGGGGCAGATAACGAAATAAGTACCGGACTTTTGGAGTTGCATTTAGGCAAAGAAGGTGCTACAATGAATTTAGGAACAGGAGGAGCTAACGTAAGTATGGGCACTATTGCACAAGCAATGAGCGGTCTGCGTGATTCAACAAAAATAATTGACGCAAAGATTACTGCATTAGGTAAAAAAGATAGCGACAAGCAAAAAGTTTCAACGCTTAACACCCTAAATATGTTGGGCTACACAAACAACGAGTTCAACATAGATTTAGCAAAATCAATATGGCAGGATAAAACAAATGTAGAGTATGCTGACCTAGGTGAGAATGAGTACGGCAAGTATGAGAACGGAACAAACACACTAACAATAAGCAGCGCACTTTTAGGAGGCGGCAAAGAAGGCAGCGCAAAACTTGCGGCTGTGATGGCGCATGAAGGAACACATCTTAACGGTAACAACTATGAAGCGATTGCACACATGCAGGGCAACGGAACGTATAATGAAATAAATGATATATTTAAATTGCAAGGTGACAGTACATTTTCGCAACAGATGATTGATGGTATTATGAACCCCGCAAGCTGGACAGCTAATACCGGTGATACGCAGTATTGGAAGTTGATGAATGACGGTACTCTTGTGAATGATAATAAAGGTTGGCTAGTAGATGAAAACGGTAGAGCTATTAAAAATCAATTTGATCAAAAAATAGGTGCTGATGGTGTTGAAACCGGATTGTTAAATATTCTTTTCGGAGGTACAAATAATAAAAAATATGAAACTTACTCTGATGAACAAATACAACTAGCGCAATATCTAATGTCCGGCTCAGGCATGAAATATAAGGAAGGAACAAGCGGAGATATACAATCAAGAAGTTGGGCAGGAAATGCTGAAGGTCAAAAATTAGATATGAATGTTGCAATGTTTAGTGCAGGTAATTCTATCGCATCACAAGTTTTTGCAAGATACTATGATTCCGCCGTTGATACACAGATGACAAACTTTAAAATGCCTGCAAATTTACATACCTCTGTATTAGGTAGATATGCAGATTTATACAAAGCAAAAAATGATTTTTATACAAAAACAGGAGCTTTTGTTGGAGCAGATACTAATATAACAGGAGAATATGGCAGTTATCTAACAAATTCGGCCGGCGAAATATCAGCAAACTATGCTAATTTTTACAAGAATTATGAGAATAAACATTTTGGTATTGATATTTCCGGCAATGGTGCAAATGTTACGGCTGGAATATCGGGCAGAGTAGTGGAAACAGACAGAAATAAAGAAACACAGGGGCATAATGTAGTCATAGAGTACGGCTATCAGTTTGAAGGGAATATGGTTGGTACCGGTCTCTTTGGTGAGTATATGCATTTACAGGAAGAATACAAACCAACATCCTCTGGCATTGTTACACCTACAACTGTTTTAGGAAAAGTTGGCAATAGTGGTACACAATCTACAGGGGCGCATTTACATTACGATATGTATACGCTAAGCGGAACAAATTATTCAACTGCGGCAGCAACAATGTTTTTGGGTAGTAATTATCAACAAACAGCTATGAAAAGTTACATGCATAAGGAGGGCCAAATTCCTACTGTTGCAAACAGAACTACTTTTAACGGAAAAACAGTTTACGATCCAACTTATTTGTATATCAACAACAAAGCAAAATACACTGTAAAAATGTAAAAAGGAGACCTTGGTATATACAGCCACGATAGAAAGTTATTATACTCAATATGTGACTGTATTTTATAAATTAGTTTTTGTTAGGAGGAATATTATGAAAAAATTTATTTTTATCTTTATTTGTTACACAATCTGTATTTCAACGTTGACTGCACAAGATTTTGATGTGCGTAATACTATAATTTTAGACAGCACAAATAAAAAATTAGCTCCCTTAATTGCGTTTGAGAACGAAGAAGATGTAAGGTCGATGTTTGACAGAGGGATTGTTGTTGGGTTTTCGGATAAAGAAAACAATAGTACTAAATTAGGAAAGTTTGTTGAAATTGAATATGAAATGGGTTTCGCATTTGAAAACACATTTATAAGTCAAGGAAAGTTTTCTATTGTATTTTCAAATTTAAACAGCGTAAAAGTAACTAAAGGTGAAAATATATCAAATGGCACAATAATTGGTACTACAAAAAAGGGAGATAAGGAACCCCTAAGAACATTTGTTTTATCGAAAGATGAAAAATTGGTATTTCTAAAAAAATGGACAGAAGATGGAAAAATATACTATAAAGGAAATTGGTATTGGAACCCAATGTTTTTATTTAGATAATTGAAATAATTAAGAAGTAAAATACAAAATTATAGAAAAAACTTAACCAAAAGGCACACAGGCTAACCGCCTGTGTGCTTTTTTTAGCACCTAACAAAACAAGCCCCCCAATCTCCCGCGTTAGGGATAGAGCGGAAATACTTTTTTGCGCAGCAAAAAAGATTGCAGCGATAGCCCGACCCCGTGCCAAGTAGTCGTGCGCATGCGCACTCACGATAATGCCACGGGGGAACGCCATAACATTTGCTGTTCAAGCAGCAAAATTAAATGACACTAAAAGAGAAAGGAAGGAGCCGGTTTTGCGGCGCTTGCCACGCCGGCTTATTTGCAGCCGCTATGGTGTTCGGAAAGTGACTGGTTTAAGGCGCCGTCTTTAAAGGATTTGCTTAGCATTGCGACAACAATACTGACTGCGGGTGCGGGGGCGGCGATAACAATTGCGACAACAGCAATCACCGAAGTAGGCTTTGCAGTTATGGAAGGAGCGCGCACAGGAGATTGGATTTCTGCAGGTCTTGAGTTTGGAAAGAAACT
>BTID01000209.1:0-3284 GCA_036245275.1 Termitinemataceae bacterium | reverse complement strand
TAAGAAATATATGCCTTTGTAATAAATATTCTATGACTTTTGAAATTTTTTGCTATTCCATAATTGATTGTTTATCTAAGACTTCAAGCAAGGAAGCAAAAACTAAACTTGATACTTTGCTGGCGCACAATTTTGAAACTTTAGGTATTGTATCTACAGTTTCATCTAGTGAGTAGTATATCCTCTACCAAAGCAACATCAATCAGATGATGTTTGACTTTGACGATGACGAAACCGAGAAACAAGTAAAACAAGAGGAAGCAGAAATTGAACCGCCTATAGAACAATCTGCGCCGCCTGAAACTGTTGCCGGCACGATTGCTAAGAACAAAGAACGAATGGCAGAGTTACAGACAGCTTTAAAGCAGGCTGCCGATGAAAGATTTATACAAGGAATATCAGGGCAACCTATTTCCAAAGAGATAGAAGTAATGGTTGATGAATTTGAAAAACTAAATGTTGAAAACGGCAAGCTGTCAGAATCTGTAAATCCCAACACAGACAGGCGGGAACAGATTGTAGAAACAGCGATGAAAAATTGCAGCATAACTAACGATCCTGCTATCAAGGAAATGGCAAAAGAAGTTTTTGACATCATTGAGCAATCCAAACCCATATATACCGATGAAAACGGTGTTGATACAGATTCGTTAAAGACGATTGTTTTTAGTCAAACGTCTGACGATATTAAAGAATTCTTTCCTTCCGATGAAACGCTTAAAACTTTCATACACGAACTTGTTGAAGTTGAAAACAACTTTGAAGTTGCACAAAACGGGACACTGCAAGAAAATATCTCTAGTGATATGCAAGCCGATGAAAACATCGCAAGTGTAGATATTGCCGCCGCAGCACAAAAAATTAAGGAGCCTGATTTTGATATACTAGATAATTTTTTAAATGAAGTTGATAACACCTCTGAAGTTGCACAAAACAGTACACTGCAAGAAAACATCTCTAGTGATGTGCAAGCCGATGAAGACATCGCAAGTGTAGATGTTGCCGCCGCAACACAAAAAATTAAGGAGCCTGATTTTGATATACTAGATAATTTTTTAAATGAAGTTGATAACACCTCTGAAGTTGCACAAAACAGTACACTGCAAGAAAACATCTCTAGTGATGTGCAAGCTGATGAAGACATCGAAGTACCTCAAACAACAGAGCAATTTGTGCCTCTGCAAATTGATGAGCAAACATTAGACTACACTGCGATGCCGGCAAACAAGATATTTTTAGTGCAGCAGAAAGGTCTCATTGATCGGGAGCGTCCGTCATGGATACCTGAATTTAGTCAGATTGATATGGCGTATAACAAGTTTATGCCGCTCTTTGAAAAGCAGGGTGATAATTATTTAATTTATGCTAATCCCGATAAACCGTTAAGGTATCTTGTAACGCCTGAGATATTTGCGGCAACAATTGATTATTATGCAAAAATTGAAAGGGAACTTAACAAAGCAAAGGCAGTCATAAGAAATGCTGAACAGCTGGAAACGGCTGTCCGCATGGTTAATAGTGCCGCAGATAAAAATAGTCTCAATGCACAGTATTATCAAGAAGTAATTGACGGCAAGCATGAAATCAAAGCAAAGCCTGTCCGGATTATGCCGGACACCAAAATGCTGCATCAGCAAACTGAAATATTTTTAAGTCAAGGATTAGATAGATCGCAATCATGGGACGCATACAAAAAAGTGCGTGAAGAACTGGATCAGAAACTTCTTGATATGCAAGCGCAGTTAGATGATTACAAATCAACTTACACAAAAGGTGCAGAAATGTCTTATGGAGACAATAATACCAATGCTGCATTGTTAGACAAGTACGGCGTAATGGTAAAGCGTCAAAACGGCGATGCAATAAGCGGTGCGGAAATAACAGAACTTGATAATGCCTTTGACGGCATTAAAAAAGTCTACGGTGATGTAAAAGACATAAGCGCGAAGTATGAATTAAAAATAAGTCATTCAGGCGATAAAAAGATGCACGCGCGTAAAACTATAGGAATATTCAACAGCGTCTATCATGCTATCGGTGTAAGTTTCGGAAAGAAAGAAGATGCGCCGTTTGTGCTAGCTCACGAATATGCGCACTTTCTTGACAATAGAGCAGGACAAGAGAGCAAACATTTTTTTGCATCGGATATGAAGGGAACACCAGAAGCGAAAATTGCAGATGTGTTCCGCAGACAAATGAATACATATCATGCTACCGGTTATTGGGGGCGCACTTGCGAATGTTTTGCACGTGCAATGGAACAGTATGCGGCATTGCAGTTGTCGCCGCAAAGGTATGAGAAGTACTGTAAAGATGACTATTTTTGTAATGATACAAATTTCAAAAAACAAGTTGTACCGCTTGTAGAAAAACTTATGCAGGAAAGAAATGAGTTGTGGCATAAGAGTGAAAATAAAAACACTCTTGAAGCAGAAACAGATTTAGATATGCTGCAAAAAGAAATTGACAACAAACTTGAATTAACACCGCAAAACTTTGCAGCCAAGTTTATCGAAAAATCAAAGGAGCCGCAATTTGCAGATGACAAAATAGAAGCGGCACGTGTATTGTTGCGCGAAACTACAAGTGAAAACAGAAAGGTAATACTTGACGATCTAAAAGTTAGAGGTTGTGTTGATGCACAAAGCACACAATTGTATTTGCAATCACTTTTACCAAACGAAGAAAAAGAAAACAAAACTATTCCCAAGAAAGAACCTGATATAAAAGATTCTGCTTTAGACAATGTTACTAAAGGTGCAAAAAAAATATTTGATAATGTAAAAAATATTTTTATCAAAAAGGACAATGATGTTGTTTCTACGGAGAACATTACCTCCGATGTGCAAGATGATTGGACAAATGTAGGCAGTGTATCTTATAACGATGATATTGGTGTTAAATATGAACCTACTTTAGGTGATCGGTTTCTTGAAAGTCAAAAAGAATTTAGTGCACTTGATACCGCACAGCAAGCCGCCTTAGTTTACGCATACGAAAAAGCATATTCAAAAGATTACTGCGATGCTTGCTATGATGATAATGTTCAAGATAATGAATCGAAAACAGAACCTGTTATTGTTGAAAAAGTTGTTGCTGAAAAAAAAGTTGTTGTAGAAAATGAATTGCCGCAAGAGGTTTTAGAAAGTCAAATTGAAAAGGAGGAATGATAAAAAGTTAACTAGGGGTCGGTAAATGTGGTAGAATTATCTGAGGAATCGGATAAGAGAAAGGCTATAGTTCGTCATTTTTATTGGTCTGCGAGACCGGAAAGGAGAATGGAG
>BTID01000208.1:0-3446 GCA_036245275.1 Termitinemataceae bacterium | reverse complement strand
TCCCCATAGGCACTTACGCTGAGTTTCAGTTGATAAACGGGACATTGGGCGGCAGCTACAAGCAAGAAGCCGACCTAGACTTTATGGGGGAAAGCGGTATTTCAGGCGTTCCTGAATGGGCTCCAATCGGCACAGACACTACACCTTTTACCGGCACTTTTGACGGAGCAAACAAGACGATTGACCGCCTTTATATCAATAAGCCCAATGATTATCACGTAGGGCTATTCGGCTATGCCGCAGGCTCTTCAAGCTTCGCAAACGTGAATATCAAAACCGGTTCAGTTACAGGCAAGGCTTATGTCGGAGGTTTATTAGGGCGCAGTTCTAACAGCACTACCGCTACGATAAGCGGGTGTTCTAATGGGGCTGATATTACCGGTACAGGTAGATACTTTGAACCACCCCCTGACAACTATCTGAACGATGCCGCTATCGGTGGTGTAGTAGGAGGTATTAACAATAAAACTGGAGTAGCCATAAAATTTAGCAATTGTCACAACTCAGGCAATGTTGCAGGCGTAGGTCCTAAAGTCGGCGGTGTATTGGGTGCTGGAAAAACAGACGGCACTGAAATAATAGGCTGTTCTAATTCAGGAGACATCTTGAACAACGCTACATCACATATGTTAGAATCGGCGTATACAGGAGGTGTTGCAGGCGAGGTCAGAGGCAATATAATTGCCTGTTACAATACTGGCAATGTTACGGCAACCGGGGTATACACAGGAGGTGTTGCGGGCGTTTCAGGCAGAAGCTATGGACTCATCGTCGATATTATGACAGCCTGCTACAACACAGGTAAAGTTGCGGGTGGAGATGCGTTTTCGAATTCCTTTACAGGCGGTGTTGCAGGTGCTTCGAATGCCATAGTAACCGCTTGTTATAATACAGGTGAAGTTTCCGGCAAAGCAGCAGATACATATAGCATGATTGCATCCGTCCAAAATACCAATGTTAGCATCAGTTACTGGAAAAAAGATTCTTGCTCTACGCATGCAACACAAGGTTGGATGGGCAGCGGCGAAAACGCCGGAATATTTGATGCCTACTTTACCCCGCCTAGCTCTCCTGAATGGGGCACAGGAGACGGATCAGAGAGCGGAAAGTATTGGAAAGCAAACGTAGACTATACCAAGAGCTTGCCTAAGCTTTGGTATGAAAAATAAAAATCCCTGATCTATTGAATTTAACAAAACCTCTGCCTGCAGGCGGGGGTTTTATTTTGCACTCATTTTGCGGGGTGCAAGCTCCGCTAGACTGCATCGTCAAATTGATATAATGTTTGATTTAAGGTGAAAGACTATTCTGCATTTAAAGATGTCTGTTTACGTTTTAAAAAACTCACGCAAGATATACAAAAACAAGTTCCGCAATTGCATGGCATTTTACAAAACATTGTTACTACACGCAGCGGACCGCAATACAACATTGTCAATAGTGTTGTGTATAACAGATCGTTGGATAATATAACGGAAGATGATCATATAAAACTTATTATTATTGGCGACAACCCCGGGCGTCGTGAACAGGAAAGTTCTTTGTATTTGATAGGTCCTTCCGGAAAAATCGCGGAAGGATTTTTTAAAAAAGAAAAATCTTTACAAATTGATTTTAGAAAAAATACAATTATTTTAAATAAAACGCCTGTTCACACTCCGCGCACCGCAGATTTAAAAGAAGTTATTAAATCAGATGCGATTAAATCTGACATAAAAAATATAATCGAATCATCACAAAAAGAAATGGCAAATTTGCTTAGCTGTTTTTATGCAACGCTTGGTGTACCAATTTGGATAACAGGATATTCAGAAATGAAGCATAACGGGATTTTTGAAACATACATGCTGCAATTGCAAACTTTGATAGCGGAAGGCATCTTAAAAAAAGAAGATATTTTTATATACCGCCATTTTTCTATGAATCAATTTACAATTGATTTAAACAAACAAAAAAAACAAAACGAAACTGTAAAAACCGCCCTAAATAGAATCGGTGCGGCGTACAGAGATAGAATTTTATCAGTTTGATTATAAATGTAATAAAGTGTTATGTGCCATTTTTTGAGCACAATGCTGCGCATCCCGTGCGGTGCGACACTGGTTCTGTTGTATATGTTGGAGAATAAGCCCTATAATAAAATTATATGAAAGAAAAAATTGCCAAGCTTAAAGCATTAACAGACCGTTTCGAGGCTAATTATGCACAATATATGAATAACTCCTACGATGAATCAAACACACGTACAGACTTCATAGATAAGTTTTTTGAGTTACTTGATTGGGATGTCCGAAATGAACAGGGATTTGATGAAAATTATCGGGAAGTAGTACGCGAGGACAAGATTTCGATTAACGTTCACCCGCATAATGCGGGTGCTTTTGAAGGTCAATATAAATTCCCTGATTATAGTTTTAAAATAGGTGTAGAGAGAAAATTCTTTGTTGAAGCAAAGAAACCGTCTGTAAATATTAAAGAGGCGCCTGATCCAGCACTACAAGTACGGCGTTACGCTTATACTGCTAAATTACCGCTCTCAATTTTAACGAATTTTGCGGAATTCGCTATTTACGATACTCGCATAAAAACAAATAAAAATGATAAAGCAAGTGTAGCTCGTATTTTTTATTGCACTTTTAAAGAATATGAACAAAATTTTGATTTTATTCACAACACCTTTTCACAGAAAGCAATAAAACAAGGTAGTTTTTCTAGATATGTGGAAGAAAATAAAAACAAAAAAGGAACTACACCAATTGACGAAGATTTGTTGCTTTTTGTTGAAAACTGGCGAGTGGAATTAGCTAAAAATATAGCCCTTAGAAACGCAGATATTTCAGTTTATAACCTTAACACAATTGTTCAAAAAATAATTGACAGAATATTATTTTTGCGTATTGCCGAATCTAAAAACATAGAAACCGAGGATTTGTTGAAAACTGTTTCAACATGTAAAAATGTATATTCACACTTAAATCAACTTTTTCTAAATGCAAATATCAAATACAATTCAGGACTATTTAAAACAGAGAAATGGATTGAAGATGTTAAAATTGATGATAATATTTTACACGATATTATTATAAGTTTATATTTTCCGGATTGTCCTTACGAATTTTCTGTATTGCCTGTTGAAATTCTCGGAAATATTTACGAAAAGTTTTTAGGAAAAACAATTTACTTTAAAGGTGTAAAAGGCGGACATACTGCCGTTATTGAAGAAAAGCTGGAGGTACGAAAGGCTGGAGGTGTTTTTTATACGCCTCAGTATATTGTTCAATTTATCGTTCAAAATACTGTAGGAAATTTAATCGCAGGAAAAACACCAGATGAAATTGAAAAGATTAAAATTGTTGATCCTGCTTGTGGTTCAGGGTCTATGCTTGCAGGGGCTTACCAATTTTTACTGGATTATCACCTTAGTTATTATTGCGTAGAGAAAAATA
>BTID01000207.1:0-4616 GCA_036245275.1 Termitinemataceae bacterium | reverse complement strand
CACAAACACTATTCAAGTTTAATTATAATGTGCGGGAAAAAATCAATCTATCTAGCAAGTTGCAACAGAAACAGGGCGCCGGAACTAAGATGTTAGTGTGCTACTTCACACAGAAAGCGGGGACGCAGCCTCCCGCTTCAATCGCAAAGTTGCCTTCGGCAGTACCGCCGGAGTACACAGTACAGAAGTGGGAAAACCAACCAGAAAACGGTGAAGCCAACCAATACCATTCACCATTTTTTATCCGCGCTGGATCATCTTTATAATATCCAGTAAAACTTACTTGGTTACCTGCGTTTTCCCAAATTGCAAAAGAGTTTCTTCTTCTACCTATCATTTCCCATTCAGTTGGTAACCACAATTTATCTGTAGATCCATCTCCCCCAACACGGCGGCTTGGCTGCCAAAGAACCTCATCGGGTACACCTGCATTTTCTAAACCTGTTAAAAAATTGTTTACAATGTATTCGCGCATTGCACTGCCCAAATATCCTGTTGTATTGTCATTCGTGTTATTCATTCTGTATTTGCCGGGTACGTCTTCAAAATGAAATACTACATGCGGTGTGTTATTGTCGTTTATGGCATTAAATGAATTTATGCCAATTACAATAAGCAGTAAGCCGCTTGTTGCGTTAATGTATCCATAATTTACACTTGTACTACCACCATCTCCTGCCACATTTAAATATTTCAGATCAATATAGTCGCCTAACTTTATAACACTCATCGCCTCTGTTGTATCTACGTCAAATATCTTTTGTATGTAGTTATGCACCGCATTAAAGCTAGCCTCTACGAGTGCCTTATCGGTACTATCCTCTGGTGTAATTTTGAATTTTTTTGATAGGTCTTCTTCTGCTGTTGCCGCTGCCTGTAATGCATCATTGAACGCCGTTTGTATTGCCTCTTTATCTACATAAGGACTGTTTTCAAATATAGATTGTGCCGCTTCATCTTTAACATCATCTGAAAGCATGTCGTACAGTGTTAGGTCTAATTCTAATTCTTCGGCGTGAGTTTCCAATGCGCTCTTAATTTCTTGTGAATCTGCGGCTTCGGTTACTTCCGTAACCGCATCTGCTGTAGGGTCGGGGCTAGGTTCAGGACTAGTAGGGTCAGGTTCGGTGTCAGCCGGTACTTCTTCTGTTGTCTCACGAGCTTTTGCAATCTGCTCGTCAATCCATGCGCCTATGTCGGGTTTATATTCCCCGCATCCAATAAACAAGAATCCGAATATCAGCATAACACTAAAAATCCCAGCTACTCTGCGGAGGGTATTTTTATTTGTAATTTTCATAATTGCACCTTCCAAAAAATAATAAATATTCAGGATTCCTGCGACCGTGTAGGTTTAAGTATACTATAGAAAAAGAAAAAAATCAATGAGTTTTTGGGAGTTTTGGGTGCAAGAAAAATAAAGGCAAATTTAACACGGAGTAAAAGGAGGTACACAGAGAGGGGGCAAATTGTTAATTTGCCGATTATCAAATATATCAATCGGGTTACTCATAAATTGGAATACACTGCATTTAAAAGACGGAATCAAGCGAATCGCAATGCAAAATATCCTCTTCTCTCTGTGTTCCTCTGTGTGCCTCCGTGTTAAAATTCTTTAAATGTGCCATTAAAAATTGTTGCACTCAATGTTAGTGTGCTACTGCACACAGAAAGCGGGGGCGCGTGAATCACAGCCGATAATGTGGGTGTGAATGAAACAACAGTAATTTTGGATAAAAAAGATTTGCAAAAATTCATTGACACAGCATTGAAGCAAAGGGACAATGCCAACAAAAGGGTCAAGATAGGTTCGGTTTCGGCTGATGCACAAATTAGAATAGAGAAAGTTTGCGGCACAAAACCTAGATGGATAAATATAGACAATAACGGTATTGTCCACGCTATAAAACAAAAGCACCACAACTTACAAAAAGATGATATTCAACTTGTTGCAGAAGCTATTAACACAAGCAGTGATATTACACAATCACAAAAAAAACACCTTAATAACGATGTGTTAGTTTTCAAGACGGATATAGATGGTGAAATCACATTTTTGGCAGAATTACACGCAAAGAACGGCTACCTGATGATATTTAACGCATGGCGAAAAGAAAATGCACGGAGTAGGAGAAGCTCTGATGCTGACAAAATGCCCCCCAAAGCTAACGCCCTAAGCGACTCTCCTCATACCGATACTCCATTATCGACCTCCACCTCCGAAAAGTCAAGCGGTATTGACAGCGGTATTGGCAGCGATAATTGACACAGTAACACAGAAACAGGGCGATGCGGATAAGATATTAGTGTGCTACTTCACACAGAAAGCGGGGACGCAGCCTCCCACTGTATCCGCACCGCCGAAGCTGGCAGAACCATCGCTGCCCACATAACAGAAGCATAAAGGAAAAGTATCAGAATTCGGTGAAGCTGACCAATACCATTCACTATTTTTTATCCGCTCAGTATCACCTTTATAATATCCAGTAAAACTTACTTGGTTACCTGCGTTTTCACAAGATGCAACAGAGTATCTTGTTGTACCTATCATTTCCCATTCAGTTGGTAACCATAATTTATCTGTAATTGTCTGTGGAACAGCCGATCCAACTCCACTGCTGGCAACACGGCGGCTTGGCGACCAAAGAACATCATTAGGTACACCTGCGTTTTTTAAGCCGGGTAAAAAATTGTCTAAAATGTAGCCGCGAATTTTACTGTCCAAATATCCTGTTGTATTGTAATAGATGTCATTCATTTTGTGTTTGCCGGGTACTTTTTCAAAATGAAATACTACATGCGGTGTGTAATTGCCGTTTTTGCCATTAAATGAATTTATACCAATTACAATAAGCCGTAAGTCTCTTTTTGCGTTAATGTATCCATAAGTTGGATCTGTTGTATGACCGGCATCTCCTACAACACTCAAAGGGCTCAGATCAATATAGTCTCCTAATTTTATAACACTCATCGCCTCTGTTGTATCTACGGCAAATGTATTTTCTATGTAGGTATGCACCGCATTAAAGCTAGCCTTTACGAGTGCCTTTTCGGTACTATCCTCTGGTGTAATTTTGAATTTTTTCGATATGTTTTTTTCTTCTTCTACCGCTACCTGTAATGCATCATTGAACGCCGTTTGTATCGCCTCTTTATCTGCATAAGGTCCGTTTTCAAATATAATTTGTGCCGCTTCATCTTTAACATCATCTGAAAGTATGTCGTAAAGTGTTAAGTCTAATTCTAATTCTTCTGCGTGAGTTTCCAATGCGCTCTTCATTTCTTGTGAATCTGCGGCTTCGGTTACTTCCGTAATCGCTGTAGGTTCGGGACTAGGTTCAGGGCTAGTAGGGTCAGGGCTAGTAGGGTCAGGTTCGGGTTCGGGGTTAGCCGGTACTTCTTCTGTTGTCTCACGAGCTTTTGCAATCTGCTCGTCAATCCATGCGCCTATGTCGGGTTTATATTCCCCGCATCCAATAAACAAGAATCCGAATATCAGCATAATACTAAAAATCCCAGCTACTCTGCGGAGGGTATTTTTATTTGTAATTTTCATAATTGCACCTATAAAATAATATTCAAGATTCCTGCGACTGTGTAAGTTTAAGTATACTATAGAAAAAGAAAAAAATCAATGAGTTTTCGGGGTGTTTTGGGTGCAAGAAAAATAAAGGCAAATTTAACACGGAGTAAAAGGAGGTACACAGAGAGGGGGCAAATTGTTAATTGCCGATTATCAAATATATCAATCGGGTTACTCATAAATTGGAATACACTGCATTTAAAAGACGGAATCAAGCGAATCGCAATGCAAAATATCCTCTTCTCTCTGTGTTCCTCTGTGTGCCTCCGTGTTAAAATTATTTAAATGTGCCATTAAAAATTGTTGCACTCAATGTTAGTGTGCTACTTCACACAGAAAGCGGGGGCGAAGCCTCCCACTGTATTCGCAGTGTAGAAGCTGCAACCAGAGTTGTACACAAAACAGAAGTTGGAAGCCGAACTAGAAGTTGAATGGGGTGAAGCTAACCAATACCAGTCAGCGGTTTTTTTCCGCTTATCGTCATCTTCGTAATATCCAGTAAAACTTACTTGGTTACTTGAGGTTTCACAAGATGCAACAGATAACTTTTGTTCACCAAACATTTCCCATGCAGTTGGCAACCACAATTTGTCTGTAATTGCCTGTGCAGTAGGCGCTCCATCTCCCCTGCTGGCAACACGGCGGCTTGGTGCCCAAAGAACCTCATCAGGTACACCTGCATTTTCTAAACCTGTTAAAAAATTGATTCTAATGTATTCGCGCATTGCACTGCCATAATATCCTGTTGTATTGTCACCGCTGTTATTCATTTTGTGCCTGCCGGGTACATCTTTAAAGTGGAATACTACATGCGGTGTGTTATTGTCGTTTATGGCATTAAATGAATTTATACCAATTACAATAAGCCGTAAGTCGCTTTTTGCATTAATGTACCCATAATCTGGCTCTGCTGTATGACCGGCATCTCCTACAACAGTCAAAGGGATCAGATCAATATAGTCTCCTAATTTTATAACACTTTGCGCCTCTGTTGTATCTACGTCAAATATCTTTTGTATGTAGTTATGCACCG
>BTID01000206.1:0-5014 GCA_036245275.1 Termitinemataceae bacterium | reverse complement strand
CGTACACTGCAATCATGTCTGCGTCTGTTAAAACTTTATCTACACCGTAACGTGTAAGTAATCTTTGTGCAACATGTTTCCATTCATCAAGGCTGCGCTTGCCTTGCACAAGAGAAAGAAAATTATGTACGGCGTTGCCGAGCGCGGCATAATCAGGTTTAGCCTTTTCTTTTATTCCGTCACCGAGTTTTACAAGTTCATTAATAGTGATTTCCGATAATTCTTTTTTGCTGCCTTTCAAAGTGCTGCCTGAGTATCTCATTGCCGGAAATTCTGTTATATCAGAATCTTTTGGAAAAATAGGACGGTATTTTATTTCTTTAGCATGAGTTGTTTGCGGCTCCGATTCTTGTTCTGAATACTCTCTAACTGTCATAGCGATTGGAGTATCACCAATAGTAAAACTATAATTTTGAACGGGCTTGCCATTATCATTTTTGACAGGTAAGTCAATAAGTTTTTTCCCGTTTGAATCAGTCAATACATCAAGCCATGTGGTATGTAATTCCGTCCCTGTTCTTTTTGCCGTAAGTATTAAAACATTCATTGCTCTAGTAATTCCGACATATAAGAGACGCTGCCTTTCTTTCACATCATGTTCAATAGCTTCTTTTTGCTGCGGGCAAGTTTCAAGTAGCGCATCCAACTCATCTGATGATTGCTTCCTTAGTGGATTAGGCCAAAAGTGCAGCGTTCTGTTAGCAAGAGGTTTTTGCGGATTAAACTCACCCTCAGTCTGTGCAGAGATATTAAATCCACTTCCGCGTGGCTCGGTATCAAGATTATAAAGAATAACAACCTTCCATTCCAGCCCTTTTGCTTTATGATACGTTAGAACTTGAACCGTCTGTTCATCAGAGCCTTCCGCTTCTTTAATTTTGTTTTCTTTTAAATATAAAAAATATCCGCTAAGACTACCGCAATCATGACGAGCCTTGCATAAATCTAAATATTGAATACAGGTTTGACGTAACTTGTCCAAGTTCGCCAAAGCCAATGGCGTATTCGGCCACAATGACGCCGCTTCAATAACCTCGGTTGCTTCAATACAAAATTCCATTATTTCAGAAGGAGTCCATTGTTGAGTTATTGTTCTCTTAGCATCTAATTTTTGAAATACAGGCTTCGATTTTTTTATTTCTTCTAAATAGATGCGGCTATCTTCGTTACTTAAAAGTTTTGCAAGCCAGTCTTTGTTGTCAGCGTAGTCGGGTAAAAAATTGATCAATTCTATCATCGCTAAAGTGTCTTTGCTGTCTGCAAGATAACGCATTGCTGCTAATACTACACGGCATACCGGTGTTTTTATAAGGTCGCCGCGGGGTGTCGAAGCACGTATTGACTGTTCAGCAAGTGCATTTGCAACAGCATCGCAATCCGAATTAAAACGACAAAGAACTGCAATATCTTTTGGTTTTAAATCATGATCCTGATATTCACCAATATGACTTAACAGATATTTAATTCCTATAGCCAAACGATTAGCAGCTTTTTCTTTGCTTGCAGCATCATCCAATATCCAAGTTTCAAGTACTCCGCCTTGTGCGGCAGATTCTCGGTCAGAGGGAATTTTAAGTTGTACTTTACCTTCCTCGTCCATTTTCCTGAAAATATTTTTAAAAATCGTATTTGAAAATTGAACGAGTAATTCTTTTGAACGCCAAGATTCGTCTAACGGCGCACTATCCTCTTTCCCTGATTTTTTGCTAAAAGATTCTACAGCCTTTTCCATTAAGATCGGATCAGACCCGCGAAACCCATAAATAGATTGTTTAGGGTCACCCACCCAATATGAATTATTGCATAGCTCATTAAGCTTAAGAAAAATAGAAAGCTGTATAGGGCTGGTATCTTGAAACTCATCTACCAACATCAACGAAAGACGCTCTTTTAATTCTTCCAATATTTTTTGATTTTTGTCGTCTTCCAATAAATCCAGCACACCGGATTCCTGATCGGTAAAATCCATCAAGCCATGTTCTTTTTTATATTTTGGATAATGTTCAATCGACAAGGCGGCACAATGAAAGACTTCATCAATCATGATTTTTACTTCTTCGCGAAGAAGCGGATCAAACACCCAATTACAGAATTGTTTTTGTACTGCAATTATGTTGTCTGTATAATTTTCATTTGTAAACACTTCTCTCAGATTTTTCCAGTTCGTTTTGCTTGGTGATAATTTAGTAAAGCTTGCTCTTTCATTCCATGTTAGTTTATCAAGCATGGATGGACAGTTTTTAATTTCATTCAGTTTATCTAACATCTCTTTCGTGTCATTGTTTAATTTTTTCAATTTACCTAATTCTTCTAAAGCATGAATTGCCAGCTTTGCAGCTTCTACTAAATCCGAGACATCATATTTTATAGAAGTGTCAAACAAGGCAGAAAAAGATTTTTTTGATTTTTCTGCACATATCATTAAATCGGCAGGACTTAACCTGTTCGCGCGTGCAAGATTTGCAATTTTTTTTACATCACTCTGCCAATCAGGCCACGGATATTCTTTGCTGCCGCCGCCATTTCTGTTAAATTTTTGGGCAATCTTTTCCAGTTTATTTGCACTGTGCATAGTTGCATCACGCACAGCCTTGTTAAAAATGCGTTCCATATCTTGTTCGGGAATAACTTCTATTGCGGGAGATAAACCTGCATCTATAGCATACTGTGTAAGTAAGCGAGCACATACACTGTTTACCGTTCCAACAAATCCTTCGGATATTAGATTAACTGCATCAAGCTTATTAGCACTTAACAAACTGAGACGCAGACGCGCTGAAAGTTCATCAGCAGCTTTTATTGTAAATGTAGTTGCAAATAATTGCTCCGCACTTATTCCTTTTTCGCTACAAATATTTTCAGACGCTAATTTTGTTAGCGTGTAAGTTTTTCCTGATCCGGCACTTGCATTTATAATATTAATTTTGCTCATTCTACATCATCCTCCGTTGAATCTGTTTTGTTCACGTTTGGTTTGCACAAACCATTGTAATCGCAATATTTGCAATATGCATCAATTTTAAATGTTTCGGTGCCGCTATCTGTATTATTTTTATCTTTGTTCTTTTGTGCGTCCTCTCTCCCTTTTGTGACCGTGCCGGCATTTAATTTATCTAATTCTTCTTTCCATGCGTATTCTGCACGAGAAAAAACTTCGCGCAGCTTTTCCTGATCGGCATCCAACCAACGGTTACGCGGCAAAATAAAATAACCGGCACTTGCTTTTATATCGCTCTGGTTATCTTCCAGTAATTTGATGTATGTTGCAAGCTGTAAAGCCTGACCGCTATCTATTTCATTTTTTCGTTCGTCAGCTTTATTTGTCCACTTCAAATCAACTACAACAGTCTTATCATTCTTATCTTTCAAAAGAAGATCGATACGTCCTTCCAGAGGAAATTCGCAAATGTTACCCTCAATCTTTACTTCCGCACCTTCGGTTTTGTAATTATTTTCTTTTATGAATTCCGCTAAATCAAAAATAGCCTGTCCAATGTTGTTCTTGTAGCGTTCTTTTTCCAGAGCACGATCTTCTGCACATAGTTCAATGTACAGTGTTCCGATCATTTTATCAAAACGATTTTCCGCATCAAGGCGGGCATCTTCCGGCAACCAAGAACGCTTTGAGTGCACAAAAATGTCCTCCACAATACGATGACATAATGTTCCAATACTGCTGGATATATTTGGAAGCGAATTAACGACAGATGGTTTAATGCCGGTTTCTTCCAACACCCATTTGAATGGGCAACTTATAAGATGCTCAATATTCGTATATGAAGTTGATTTTCGCCGTTTTACCAGTTCTAATTTTTCGGGGATTGTGTATGTATCTTGCCCCTGCGGTAAATCAATCTCAATAATTTTTCGGCTCTTAATTTTACGTCCAAACAATTCTGATGTTTCTTTTTTGTAGAATACATCGGATACCTTACTGATATACTTTTGTGCGGTGTTTTTACCTCCATCAGATGCTGTAATCATATCCCATAGTTGATGCCTAGCGGTTTCTTCTGCACATACTGTTTTAGGACGAATTAAAATAATTTTTTCACAGGTTTTATCAATAGCGTTTTTCCACGCAAAGACTTCGCGTTTTTGAGCCATGCCGAGTTCGTCCGGTTTGATATTAATTTTATTTAACGCATCGCGTTCGCTATTATTCCAATAACTTGTTGCATGAGTATTTTTGTTTATAAAGTTCCACCAGACAAGAATTGGACGAGGAGTACTTATTCCTCCCGGATGTGATGTTATATGCCATGGTGCCGCTTCTGCATCATTACCGATTGATTCCTCGTTTATCAACGAATCGATCATGCGCTCCAATTCAACTCTGCTTATTTGACTGCGACCTTCAACAAGTTTTTTTAAAGTCATTGCATGATGTATTGGTTTTTTAAGAAACTCTTTATCCTCGTCATTAGATTTAGGTGATAAACTTTTTATTATCCAGTTACAGCGCTTGATAACGGCATCTTCTGAAATGCCGGAAGATGAGTAACGATCAGTAACAAGCATCTCATCAATTTGTGCTAACATTTTGTCTACTTCATCAGATGTTTTCCGTTCTTCCTTTCTATATTTTTCTTTGATACGCTCTATCGCTTTATTCCATTCCTCCCCTTTAACTCCGGCCTCCTCGCGTAATGCTCTTAGCAGAGTGCCGCTACGCGGAACAGGACTATTTGGTAATGACAGCAGTGATACCAACGCACCTAGATCAATTGGCTCCCACGCATTTGCAAACACAGACGGTAGTATCTGTAAATACGATCTCCACTTTGATGATACGCTGCTGCCAATTCGCGGAAGCCCCATGCGATGTAAAGCCGCACTCAATGCAGGCGAGCTATCCGGCACAATCATATTGATCTCATCATTCTTTTCTTTGTCAGCAGCCAACCACATAGCAAGAGCTTCTGCGGCTTCCCATTCTGTATCAGCCTCTAATAAAACAAGTGATTTGTTTCCTATATCGACATTAGGTGCTTGAAGTTGCGGCTCCTCTATT
>BTID01000205.1:0-8076 GCA_036245275.1 Termitinemataceae bacterium | reverse complement strand
TTGTTTGTGTGCAGATGGTATGTCTTAGACCTATCGCGTATGCAGACGGCACAGACATCGATCGGGAAATCATCAAATCAATCTCAAAGTCTGCGCTCAAGACAGAGCCGGTTTTAGAAATAGTTTCTGCAAATGTTGTGGATAGCAATCAGATTGAAGAGCCTTCCGTTGCCGTGTCCGGGGAATCCGTTGGAACCCCTCTTGCAACAAGAAAATTACGGGTTGAAAAGTCAAATATTCTTGCCGATTTAGGCGGCGAGGTTGTTTTAGGAGCGGCAAAAGTCATTATTCCCCCCGGCGCACTTGAAAATGACACTGAAATCAGTATCACAGAGCTTTATGCTGTCAGGGAAACAGGGGAAGACCTGAAAAACGTAACAGGAGGAGCCGCAGGATACCGATTTTTACCGGCAGGAACTCAGTTTAAGAATGAAGTTATTATTGAACTGCCGTATAACAGTGAACTTGAAGGCAAACCTGCGAGTCTTGATGTAACCGAAACTTATTTTTACGATACGGCGGAAAAATTATGGAAAGTGCTGCCTAGATACGGAATTGAGCGGGAAAAAGGTGTCATAATAAGCAAGACCACACACTTTACTGATATGATAAACGGCACTCTTTCACTGCCTGAAACAGCCGGGCCGATAGACATAAACATCAACAGCATAAAAGGCTTGGAAGCGGCAAATCCTGCTGCCGGAGTTGCGGGTCTTGAAGGACTTGAAGCAACGAGCGATGGGTCGGCAGGTTTTAGAATAAAGGTAGAGTCCCCTGCCGGACGTGGAGGAATGACACCAGAAGTTGCGATAAGCTATAACAGCGGAGGCGGACGCGGGATTATGGGGCGCGGCTTTGATTTTAGCGGCGCAGGCGAAGTTAGGCTTGACACGCGATACGGTGCGGCACGGTATGACGGCAAAGACAAATACACTTTAGACGGCGAAAAAATCGAAGTAAAAAGAGGCTCTAATAACGCTAACAAAGTGTCTTATGAACACAGTTTACGGGAAAAAGGCTTTAAATCAATAACACATTTTATAAATGAAGGTAAAAAAGAAAACTATTGGGAAGTAAAGGAAGCGGACGGCAGGGTAAAGATTTACGGCAAGGAGGGCGGCAGCTACGGCAGTGTAGGGAGCACAAATAACAAAGACATTTGGAAGCTCAACAGCGAAACAGACAGATATGGAAACAAAATAGAATACCGCTACACAAAAGATGATGGCAATTACGCATATCTTTGTGAAATAAGTTATAGCGGCGGGCACTACAAAATAAAGTTTGAGTATAGCAGAGAGATTCGACCTGATGTAATTGTAGATGCGCATGGCGGATATGTGCAGGAGATCAGGCATCGTTTGGATAAAATTATTGTATCAGGCGGTGCTGAAGTACTTAAGCAATACATAGTTAATTACACGGATAACACGCAAGAAATTGCAGATGCGAGCGTAGTTGAAAGCATTGCCTGTCAAACCGGAAGCGGGGAGGAAAACTGGAAGTATGAGTTTGAATACAACGAGATAGAAAAAGATAGTAGCGGTGTGCCGAAATATTTTGGTGATTCAGTGCTATGGAACGATAATCCCTTACAGGTAACAAGCGGAGTAAACGGCGGCTCTCAGATGTCGGTGAGTCTAGGCGGCGGTATTGGCGTAGGAACTCCAGTTGCAACTATTGACGGACGTATAACAGGCGGGTTTTCAACGTCATTCAGCAAAGGAGAAACAAGCAGCGATTTTTTGAGTGTTGACATAAATGGCGATGGGATAGTTGATAGTGTAAGGCAATCCGGAAATCAATTGATTATTAAAGGCACTGATAAACACGGCAATGACTTTTCAACACGCTGCACAATATCAGATTTAGATAAATATGATATTGATAAAGAAATCAGTAATAATAATTCAAAAGGTTGGACTATACACAGCGGTGTCGGTATATCAGCTCTAAGTCTTGGTGCTAGTTATGGTAAAACTACACAAAACGGACTGACTGAAGTTGAAGTAAGCATTATGGACATAGACGGTGATGGGCTTTCAGATATTGTCGTGAGTGGACGCAGCACATACTTTAAAAACATAAGCGGCATAAACGGAGTTGATTTTTCCGAGCGGACTATTACAGCGTCTGCACTCCCAAACACGCAGGAAGTTATCACTGACAAACTACCGTACGATTCTCAATTTTACATCCAGAGACCATTTAGAGCATGGAAATCCCCATATATCGGCAATATAACAATTGATGAAAAAATTGAAAATATCAATGAAAACACAGTGCCTATTATCGGTAGGACATATAATGGTGATCAAGAAAACAGTGACTTACTAGTGCAAACTAATGGGACAATTCAAAGTCGTAAAACATACAATGTAATCCCTAATGAAACAATTTACTATGTTCCTGATGTCGGAGATGAGCTAGAAATATTAAATAATAAAGCCAATTGGAATATTAAAATCAAATACAATACAGTTGATATTCTAAGGCAATATGAAGACTCGTTTATTTATTTTGTTCCTGAAACATTGACCGAATCAGAATTCAATGAAGACAAAACAGTACTTTCTGAATACTTTGATACTAATGGAAATCTTGACAGCAGAAAAACTGACCTGACTTTATCAAACGGTATGAAGGAATGGTTGATAAAACATGGGCACTTTATTTTAAAAACGATAAAACCTGAATATTTTAAAGAAATTGTTTTAAGTCTTTTACCAGAAAACGCCAGAAAGTTTGCTGCACTGTATGAATATGATAGTAACCGTGACGAATACACAGTAACAGAGAAGTTTAGTGCGGCTAAAGTTAATAACGCAGAAAAAGCTGTATATGAATTTATAAGAGAAAACAATCCTTTCAAGCTCGATATGTATAAAATATTTGATATTATACCGGACAGTCATGAAGGTAATTTAGTTTATTCCGAAACAGAAACAAAAGACATAGCAGATGAACGCGGGGTAGATAGTGCCGGAAGTGTTTACAGCAAGACAGGCACACCTGATTTAATTGTTTTAGGGCAGTACGACAGTAAATTTGCCGAAGTAAAAAAATCTGATAATAAATGGAATCTGTTTGCCGGCGATGTGCTTGTCAGCGGTGTTGAAGTTTCCTTTAATACCGATAATACCGACACTGTAGTTATTACAAAAGAAGAGGATGCTGCAACAATTACATGGGATATGTCCAGTAAAGATGAAGTTGCGGATGTCATTGAGTCATGGGAATTGGATAGGATATTGGCAAAAGATTATGAGGATTACAGCTTTGTTACAAGAATAAAAGATACATTACGGGATTATAATTCTGAGGAATATTTAAAAGCTACTGTAGCTGCATTTAATATTATTATTGATGACACTGAGTGGGAAACATTTATTTCAAAATTAGACACAAGTGATAACGCAATACAAACACAAATCCAAAAATGGGCTGTGCAATCATTCAAAAAAAATTACTTTGACTATGATGACTACATAGACAGTGAAGATAAATCTGATGCACGAAAGTTATTCCTTGAGAAAGTTCCGCTGTATGTAAAGAAAGATGAAAGTTACAAAGCTGTTTTGGATACACCAATTCCTGAATACCTTGATCCGAAAATCCGCAATATGATAACAGTATCAAACAATTTATTAAAATTTGACAGTATTATCACTACAGTAGAGTTTAAAAATAATTTTTCATACCCTGTAGTTGTTACCGAAACAAATAATGGCGTTAAAGAAACGATGATTAACAGATATGCGATAAATACAAGTGGTGATGTGTTTATAGAAACTGAAAAATTAAAATTGTTCTGGAATACATCGACTGACTTTTCTATAGAAAACAAAGCATTGCTTAAAGAATTTAAAATAAATGATGCTGATATTCCATCAGTATTCTCTAATTCTATGGATATTCTCTATGGCGGTGTAAATAACTGGTATTATGGAATATGGGTTGGGAGAGAAAATTTTTGTGAAACTAAATTAAAAAGTTTATTTACAAAGGCAATTGCTGATGCTGAAAAAAAAGAAGGTTTAGAAGACTTAGATGAAGATCAAATTAAAAATGACGATAAAAATAACAATCCAGAATTAGACACTGAAGAAGCACCAAAGGATACGACTCGTTATTATTACAATGTGATGCAAAATATAACAGAGAATACGCAAATACAAACATTGGAGCAGGATGCCGAAACGGGAGAAATCAGTCGAAATGTTTTAATTGGCGAAGTTGCCAGTGTTCTAAAAAACACAACAGTATGGGATAACGGGAAGCGAAAAACCGAAGCGGAGACTCTATACTACTTCCCATACATTATGAATGATACAGTTCACATAAGCAGGGCAGGCGGCGATTCTTTTTATAATATACCCGGCATAGTTCCTAAAAGTGTTGGAATTGGTTTACCAATAATACGGAAAAGTAAAAGTACCGGAACAGATGAATCATGGACTAAAGAACTTGGTGCAAAATTTCCTGACATAATTTCTGTAGAGAAAGAACTTACGAGTGTTGTAAAAGGGAGTGAATTAGCCGGTGTCAACCTTAATACTGGCGAAAACAGAACTACCGGTAAAATGGTGCAAACTATTCAAGATATGAATGGCGACAACATAGCTGATATTGTTATTACTAATGGAAACTTAACAACTATCATTTATGGTGAACTTATCAATATAGGCTCTGGTGCCAACGAAGCTATTCTATACAGCACTGATACGCACACATACATGCTTGGAGATTTAAGTGTAAATAATAGTGTTGTAAATACTGAAGGCGGTGGTATAAGTCCGACCGGTGCGGTAAATCATCTGCTCACATCAAGCGGTAAACCAAAGCTCAATGGTAGTTTTTCACCGTCAAGTTCAAAAACTAAAGGTACCAGTATTCAGACAACAGGTTTCATAGACATTAATGGTGATGGATTACCGGATTATAAAAAAGGCGATAGTTTGCTTTTGAATATGGGATATAAATACGAAGATAATTATATCTATAGTAATAATAATTCTGCACCTCCTACAGACATGAGTAAAGCAGAAACAGGTAGCGGAAGTATTTCAATTGGCGGTTTTGGAAAAAACGGCGGAGTTGAAAACGGAGAGTCTTCTGCGGCCGTAAACTTTGGTGTAAATTCCGGTGTAAACTACAATGCATCAATGTCAACCACCACACAAATGTTTCTTGATATAAACGGAGATGGGCTTGTAGACATTGTAAGTAAAACCGATGACGGTTTTACTGTTGAATATAATACAGGGAAAGGGTTTTTAACGGCGCAGAGAATATATATAGGACAATGGGCTTATGATAACGATAGGGCAACGACAAATTACACCGCACTTTCTGACGGTAGTCTTATCGGTAATATATTTAAAGACTTACCGTTTGTAGGTGAAATAATTAGCAAAAAAGGGATTACATTTAATCCGTATGGTGCAGAATTACCAAGATTAATAAACAATCTTGATTTTTCAAGCACAATTTCATTAGGGCTGAATGGCGGAGCAAATGTCGGCGGTTCAGTAAATTTAATGCTCTCTCCCCTGCCTGTTACGGTTGATGTTAATGCAAGCGGGAGTGTGGGTATCAACGGAGGTGTAAGTCTAACCGGTGTAACAGTCCGCATGATGGACATGGACGGAGATGGGCTTGTCGATCAGGTTCTGCGTATTCCGAATTATGGGACATTTGTTAAATTCAATCTTGCGGGGAAAGTAGGACTTCTTAAAAAAATAAAACTACCACAGGGCGGCACTTATGAGTTGGCGTATGAGAGAGAAGGAAACACACCCGATATGCCGCAAAACCGTTATGTGTTTGCAAGTGTAACAAAAGATGATAAAGAAAGCGGCATTGGAGAACACAGATACACGGTAAATTATCAGTATGACAATGGCTATTACGACAGGATAAATAAAGAGTTCTATGGCTTTGATACTGTGCGCACGATAAATGCTGACGGCAGCGAAATTGAAGTTGCCTACGATGTCATGCACCGCTATTATTTGAAAGGTCTGGAACTCAGGCGCACCATAAGGCATGGCAGCAATGTTTATACTGTAACAAACAATACCCCTGATGCCGCGCCTTATGCCCGTGTTATTGAAAGCGAAAACATCGTCTATGATGTCAAAAATGGTAATAATATTAAAAATATTGTTACGTATGATTTTGACAACTTCTGGAATGTAACAAGTTACAGCGATAATGGAGATTACGATATAAGCGGGGACGAAGTTAGAGCAGTCATCCAATACGAATCGAAGGACGCTAAACATATTTACAACCTCCCCTCAAGAATCGAAGTTATTGATCACAACGGTAATGTTATACGAAAACGAACTGCCGATTATAACAACGATGGCGCATTAACTGCCTTACAGGAATATAGTGATAGCAATAAATCTCTTGAACATTCATACACATACGATGATTATGGAAACATATTAAGCGTTACCGATGCTGCCGGTGTTTCAATCCGATATGTCTACGACACAACTCTTCATCAATATATAAATCAGATCGATCAAGTAGGAACAAACGGAACAACTTATACAAGTAAGATGCAATGGAATCTTAATACCGGTCTTAAAGAGAGCGAGAGCGATGTAAATGGAAAAACAATAAGATATGAATATGATAATTTCTTGCGGACGCAAAAGATATTTACTTCTTATGACAAGGCAATGCCGGCAGTTCTATATGAATATTACAAACCGTCTAATGGCAGATGGTATGCGCTTACAAAAAACAAAGTAACATTTGAGCCGACTGACAGCGCAACTATTGATACCATAATTGAAATTGACGGGTTAGGACGCTCAAGACGTACCGCAAAGAGCGGTGCTTGGTATAACAGCGCGTCAAAAGTAATTGAGCATGGTTGGAATGTGAGCGGTGCAGTAGTGTATGATAAAAAAGGGCGCACTGTAGAGGAAGGTCAAACATATTTTGTAAGCGGCGAATCTAGGGAAAGTTTCTTAAAGAGTCCCATAAGATTTAACAGGGTAACCGTTAAAACCTATGATGTTCTTGACAGAATTATTACAACAATACTTCCTGATACATCAAAAATGACCAATGAATACGGTATAAAAACTTTTAACGGAGCAAAACTAAACTACACGCTTGTAAATGATCCGCTAATAAATAGTAACAGCCTATATGCAAGTAAGAGCGTCCAATATACCGATGTTAGGCAGAACATTGTCCGTGTTGAAAAACTTGAGGCGAACAATAAAATCTTGACAAGTGCAAGTTATCAATACAATGAAATTGGCGAAATGCAGAAGGCACTTGATGCTGTAGGCAATCCGTTAACGGTAACTTATGATATGCTTGGACGTAAACTCTCTCTTGAAACTAAAGATTCAGGCCGTCAAGAGTGGACATACAATGATGATGGGCAACTTGCTTATGAAACAAACAGTCAGCTTCGCAAAGAAGGAAAGCGCATCAACTATGAATATGATGAGTTTAACCGTGTTTCAAAAATTGATTATCCCGCCTCACAAGATACAGTTTATGAATACGGTCTACCCTCTGATGCCGGCGACAAAAACATTGCCGGCCGCCTAAAAAAATTAAGCGACAAAAGCGGCACACTGGAATATGAATACGGCTCATTAGGCGAAGTAGTCAAAGAAACACGTACATTGAAACAAGCAAGCGGCAACACGAAGGTGCGCACGGCAACAATGGGTTATCAGTGCGATTACCTTGGACGTATGCAGCATATAGACTACCCTGACGGTGAGCGCATTACTTACGGCTATGATTACGGCGGAAATGTTAAGAGTGTAACAGGAGAAAAACAACAAGGCGGATATTCAGGCGCTTATTCTTATATAAAAGATATAGGCTACGATGAATACGGGCAGCGCACATATATTAAATATGGTAACGATGTTGAAACAACATATGTTTATGAGCCAAACCGCCGATGGCTTAGCAGTATCAAAACTACATCTGCCTACGGTGTGTTGCAAAACATAATCTATAGTTTTGACAAAGTTGGTAATGTGCTAGCTTATACCAACACAAGCGGTAATTATTCCACATCGCAAA
>BTID01000204.1:0-9301 GCA_036245275.1 Termitinemataceae bacterium | reverse complement strand
CCTGTAATTATACTCGCTGGGGGGCTTGCGACACGTATGCGTCCTATAACAGAGACAATTCCAAAAGCTATGATCGACATAAATGGGAAACCTTTTATACATTATCAGATGGAGATGCTTAAAAAAAATAATATAAAGCATGTTGTACTAAGCCTAGGTTATCTAGGTGATCAAGTACGAAGTTATGTCGGTAACGGTACTCAGTACGGTATTAATGTGGAGTATAGTTTTGACGGCGATAAACTCTTAGGAACAGGCGGGGCTATAAAACATATTGGTGATACACTACCAAAAGAATTTTTTGTTCTATACGGCGACTCGTACTTAGAAGCAGATTATGCTGCTATTGAAAATGTATATCACAAATCCGGCAAAAATGGTTTAATGACAGTTTTTAAAAATACTGATAAATGGGATAAAAGCAATGTGATCTTTAAAAATAATACACTCGTAAAATATGACAAAAAAAACAGAACTGCGGAAATGAATTATATTGATTGGGGGCTTGGAATTTTAAAATGTAGTGCCTTTGACGGATATACAAAAGATTCTGTATTTGACCTGTCTGAAATTTACAGAAATTTGAGTGAAAGCGGTCAGCTTGCCGGCTTTGAAGTGCAAAACCGTTTTTACGAAATAGGTTCAAAAGAAGGCCTAGAAGATTTGCGGAATAAACTTGGGGCATCATGAATAAAGCTGTATTTATTGATAGAGACGGAGTTATAAATCCTCTTGTTTACAACATAAAAACAAACGAATATGAATCACCTCATAAGGTCCAAGATTTTAGTATTTATCCATACGTTATAAAATCGCTGACATTACTAAAACAAAAAGGGTTTATCAATATTATTATTTCTAATCAGCCAAGTTACGCAAAAGGAAAAACAACACTAGAAAATATGGCGGCTATCGAAAACTCACTCTGTGTTTATTCACAGGAAAACGGAAACTTAATTGATGAATATTATTATTGCTATCATCATCCAAATGGAATAGTACCCGAATATTCCATAAAATGCAGATGCCGTAAACCCGGAACACTCTTTTTGGAAAAGGCAATAGAAAAATATAATTTAGATATTCACAGTTGTTATTTTGTGGGCGACTGTGATACGGATATACAATGCGGGAATATCATGGGTATGTACACCATTAAAATAAATAATGAACATTCAAAAAATAAAAGTGGCGGGCAAATACCAAAAGCATTTGCCGATAATCTTTTTGAAGCGGCAATAAAAATATGTGATATAATTTAGTAACGGAGGAATTATTTAGTATATGGAGGAATTATGGATTTTGAAACTTATACAGATTTGTATCTGAACGAAACGGCAGAAATTGTAAAAACAATTGACCGTAAGGAAATCGTAAAAGCTGTCAAGTTGCTTTGCGATCTAAAAAAATGCGACGGCCGATTGTTTATTCTAGGTGTTGGAGGCAGTGCGGCAAACGCATCTCATGCCGTCAACGACTTTAGAAAAATCGGTGGGATAGAAGCTTACGCGCCGAGCGATAATGTAGCAGAATTAACAGCCCGCACAAATGATGAAGGCTGGAATACCACATTTTCAAAATGGCTATTAACCTCAAAATTATGTAAAGATGATGCCTTGTTAGTTTTTTCTGTGGGTGGTGGCAGCAATACAACATCACTCAACATAAAGGAAGCAATTGATTTAGCAAAAGACAGAGGTACAAAAATTGTCGGTATTGTATCACGCGATGGAGGATATACAAAACAAAAAGCAGATGCTTGTGTTCTAATCCCGGTTGTAAGTAAAGATCGCATAACACCCCATGCAGAGGGATGGCAAGGTGTAGTTTGGCACTTGATTGTAAACGCAATTATTTAACAATAATTTTAATAATAATTATGGAGAATAAAATTATGACAAATAAAGATTTCAATATTAAGATTTTTGCAGACGGCGCAGAAATAGACGGTATGTTAGAAATGTATAGGTCGGGGTTTATAAGCGGCTTTACTACAAATCCAACTCTAATGAAAAAGGCAGGTCTTACAGATTATGAAACATTTGCGTTAAAAGCTGTGGAAGCCATACCGGATATGCCGCTCTCATTTGAAGTGTTCTCAGACGATTTTGAAACAATGGAAAAGGAGGCACGTAAAATAGGTAATTGGGGTAAAAATGTTTTTATAAAAATACCTGTAACAAATACTAAAGGTGAGTCAAGCACTCTTCTTATAAAAAAACTTTCTGCCGAAGGTTTAAAACTTAATATTACTGCTATTCTTACACTCTCACAGGTTGAAAGCGTCTTAAAAAATATCACGCCGAATGCCGGTGCCGTTATTTCTGTATTTGCGGGGCGGATTGCAGACACAGGCATTGATCCTATGCCGCTTATGAGGGAGACTGCAAATATGTGTAAAGATGTATCAAAGGTTGAAAGCCTTTGGGCAAGTACAAGGGAGCTTTTAAACATTTTTCAGGCAGAGCAATGCGGTGTTGATATTATTACGGTAACCAATGATATACTAAAAAAACTTACCAATGTAGGAAAAGATTTAACAAAGCTTTCGCTTGAAACAGTGCAGATGTTTTATAATGATGCAAAAAGCTCAGGATATAAGATTATATAAGGCATCTCTAAAATAAGGACAAATAATTCAATGCAAAAAACAAATATTTTAAATAGAACAATTGAAAAAAGCACAGCAACAAAAATATTGTTGCTATACATGGGGCTCGCTTTAGTAATAAAAATTATTATTGCCTGCGGGCTTCCAGTGTATGCTTTGGGACATGCTTTTCATGATGATGCATTGCTGGTTGACTGGACAAAAAACATACTAGAATTTAACTGGCTAGGCAATTACAATCGTTTGACATTGGTAAAAGGGATAACCTTTTCTTTGTTTCTAGCATTTAATTATATTTTTTCTATTCCTTTTCTTAATGCACAAATTTTATTTTATTGGTCAGGGTGTGTCTTTTTTATATTAGTTCTGCGTAAAAATCTTTCTGTTCTACAAAGGGGAATACTTTTTACTATTTTGTTTTTTTTACCAATAACCACAGCTACAGGTACATTCCTGCGTATTTATAGATCTAACATTAGTCCAGCTCTTGTACTTTTTTTGTTTGCTTTTTTTATAGGATTGTATCTTTTCCGTACAGAACCAAAAAGGAAATATCTGTTTTATTCGATAGGTTGCGGAATAACATTGGCACTCACATATAATTTAAGAGAAGAGGGTATTTGGGTTATGCCCTTTGTAATAGCGGTAATCATTATTACTGCTGTTTCTCTGTTCATAGAAAGCAACAAACAATTTACTAAATCACTTATAAAAAGAATGGCACTAATAGTGTTGCCTATTGTTATATTGTTCTTTGCCAATACAACAATAGCGGCGATTAACTACATAAATTATGGTGTTTTTATTAGAAATGATTTGGCAGAAGGCAATTTTGCAAAGATGCTTAAAAACATATTCTTAATAAAACCAGAAGAAGACATTTTTCAAATTTCTGTTCCAAAAAGTACTGTGGACAAGTTATACAAAGAGTCCCCCGCTTTTGCGGAATTAAAACCGGCATTTGACATAAATTTTGGCGGTGGTTGGGATTTGACTGACGGTGTTGTTGACTGGAATATACAAGATGGTTGGTTTATGTGGGCTTTACGGGATGCCATAGCGGATACAGGATATTTTGATACTGCTTCCAAAATGCAGGACTTTTGCAGGAGAGTTAGCAAAGAAATAGAATTAGCTTTTAGGGAAGGGCGTCTTGAAAAACGCGGCGGCGGTTCTTTATCTGCTCTTTCCAGTCCTTGGAAAAGTGAGTATTCACATCAATTGTTACCTGCTGTAAAGAAAGCTATATTGTTAGTTGCGGGAAACAAACAATGTAAGATAGATATACAACAAGCCGTCGGTTCTGGTAGACAAATAAAAATAATGGAAGTGATAACAAGTAATTTTGCATTATATCCAAATAAACCGCAAATCAAAGGTTGGCTCATTTCTTATGATGACAATGCAAAAGTTGAAGCGGCGGTTTTTGAAAATAGTAATGAGAAAGCCAGGCTTTACCGTAATGGCGGGGAGGATATTTATCACTATTTTTCTAACCAAGGCTATGCCCTTGAAAATGCACACAATAGCCGTTTTGATTCAACCTTCCCTGAATGGAATGATAATCTAACTATGATAATTACTGTAGATGGGATAGAAAAAGAACGCATACCATTGGACGGAAATTTAAATCACGGTGGAAATAGTGATACGGGCTATGAATGGCATATAGATTCTTTTTCACCGACCGGAGGGGGAGACATTATACAAAAAACATCTGCTCCCCGTGTTAAGATATTAAATAAAATTGCAGGTCTTTATAGCCGCTTTGGGCAGGTTCTGTTTTTAGCCGGTGTTGCGCTTTATATATTTTTGACAATTCAATTTGTGTTTTCGTTTTGTAAAAAGAACTTACCGAAAGCATTATTTGAATCATGGCTTATTCTAACAGGAATTATATGCAGTGCCTTAGTGTTAATCACCTGTATAGCTTATATGGAAATCAGTGCTTACAATGCGATAAATTCAATGTATCTATCACCGGCATACCCGCTTATTACGGCTTTTGAAATGTTGTCAATTTTCTTTTTTGCAAAATTATTTCTTGTTAAAAAAAAGAAAACAAGTTAGTACAATTCAAATAAAAACGCTGTTAGATGGGATTGATCCAAAATATCTCAGTCCGATATTCAACAATACACTAAAAATCGCGGATGAGGCGGGAATTATCAACGATTATCGTGTGTTTGGGAATCTATGGAGAAGAATATTCGTGGCTTGATCCCATATTGCTAGGGGACGATCTATACTCACACGAGCCATTTTGCAGGCAAATATTGGATTTTTGTTCTCCCGGAGAATTGCACTGCGGGTTTAATACCCTCTGTTACGCCCCAGAGGCTGCACGTAGCAGGTGCGTGTGTGTAGTGGGTATTAAACCCTACGGCACGAATAATTTTTAATGGCACATTTAAAGAATTTTAACACAGAGTTCACAGAGGAACACAGAGGAGAAGAATTTAATAATTTTTTGTTCTTCCTCCGAATTCCCTCCGTGTACCTCCTGTACCTCCGTGTTAAATTTGCCTTAGCAATTCGCCATTGTTTTTTGTTGCACCCAAAACATACAAAAAGTCCTTGATTTTTTATTTTTATATTGTTATATTTAAATCTATACGGTCGTAAGAATCCCGAATATTTTTTAAGGTGCAATTATGAAAATTACAAGAAAACTGAAGGAAGTGCTGGTTTTTAGAGCATTTGGTGTTGTGCTGATATTCGGATTGTTGTTTATTGGGTGCGGTGGATACAAACCCGACATAGGCGAATGGATTGACGAGCAACTTGAAAAAGCTCGTGAGACACCTACAGTAGATGCGGTTGCGGAAGTAAACAAAGCCGCAAATTTACTGGAAACTAAGAGCGCATTGGAAACTTACGCCAAAGAATTAGAATTAGACCTAACACATTACAGCATGCTTTCAGATGATATTAAAGATACAGCGGCACAATCTGTGATTGCACATAAGCCTTATTTAGATAAAGAGGCAATACAAACGGTGTTCAATTCTGCATTACAGGCAGCGGCAACAGCACAAAAAAACCTGTCGCTAAAATTCAAAATTACCCCAGAGGATAGTGGCGATAAGGCGCTCGTAGAGGCTAGCTTTAATGCGGTGCATAACTACATACAAAAGGCGTTTACCGTAAATACAACAGAGGCGCAAAGTGTTATAAAATTAGGCAACTATATTGATCTGAAATATTTAAATGTGGCAGGAGATGGTGGTAGTACAAATGCAGATGATGGATACATTCACGCAACAAGCGGCTTACGGCTTATTGTGATTGGCATAAATTCATTTAATGGCATAAACGGCAATGACACACCGCATATAGTAGTTCATTTTGAAAACCGACCCGGCTACTACAAAATGAATAACGAAAGTGACAATACAACAGGATATTTGGGCAGTGCAATGCGCGGCTACATTGTAAACAATTTTTTAACCGGCTTAAAAAATGCAGGTGTACCCGATGAGGTTCTTTGGCCGCCAAGCCGCCGTGTTGCCAGCAGTGGAGTTGGAACGCCTACTGCACAGGCAATTATAGACAAATTGTGGTTACCAACTTCATGGGAAATGTTTGGTGAGAACCACTACTCTGTTGCAACTTGTGAAAACGCAGGTAACCAAGTAAGTTTTACTGGATATTATAAAAGTGAGACTGAGCGGCAAAAAGGTGTATGGTATTGGTTAGCTTCGCCGTATTCTGATCATGCTGCCTACTTCTGTGATGTGAGCGACTCTGGTTATCCCTACTTCGGCGGTGCGAGTTGGGCTGGCGGCGTTGTCCCCGCTTTCTGTGTTCGGTAGCACACTAACATCGAATAACAAGCTGTGTTTTTTGTGCGGTTGTCCCATAACGGTCGTCATTCTCAAATCAATGTCAAATCACTTGACACATTCCGAATGTTTTTATAGTCTATCGTTGTAGATGTTTTATAAACTATGCATTATCTCAATAAGGATTTAGAATGAAGTATGTTTTAATGATTTTGCAATTTGCCGGTTCCTTAAGTTTTTTATTATACGGCATGAAAATGATGAGTGACGGCATTCAAAAAAGTGCAGGCAAATCACTGCACCGCGTGATGGGTTTTATGACAAAAAACCGCGTGATGGCTGTTCTTACAGGGACTCTAATTACCTGCGTTATACAATCATCCAGCGCGACAACTGTAATGATTGTTTCGTTTGTCAATTCGGGCATTTTAACCTTGCCGCAGGCGATAGGAACAATATTCGGGGCGAATATAGGAACGACGTTTACCGCATGGATTGTATCGCTTTTAGGGTTTAAGTTAAAAATAGCAGCGTTTGCCATACCGGTTTTTGGTATAGGCTTTATCATTTCGGTGATCAAACGCCTTCATAAAGAAAATTTAGGTCAAGCCCTTATGGGGTTTGGCCTTCTTTTTTTAGGACTTGAATGGCTAGGCGATACCATACCGCAGCTTGATCAGCAGATGATACAGACATTTTTAACAAAGTTTTCCGGACATTCAGGGACAAATCTTATCATTGGTATTCTTGCAGGAACTATTATAACAGTGATTTTGGATTCTTCCAGTGCGGTAACGGCACTTATTATTACCATGGCGCACAACGGGCTTTTAACGTGGGAATTTTCTGCCGCTCTAGTTTTGGGCAGCAATATAGGAACGACAACCGATGTTCTTTTTGCACAAATCGGTGCTAACACAAACGCAAAACGGGCAGCAATAGTGCATGTTCTTTTCAATGTAACAGGTTCTATTATTGTAGCGTTGATTTTTAATCCTTTTATCACCTTTGTTGATTTTTTGATTCCCGGCAATCCAAACGAAAATCTTCCGCTGCATATTTCGATGTTTCACACGATTTTTAACCTAAGCTGCACTTTATTATTCCTGCCATTTGTAAACCACATAGCTAATTTTACATCAAAGCTAATTAAATCAAAAGAGACTGAGACTGCTCAGAAATACTGTATGGAATTTAAATCAGGCGGTATAAAGGAAAATGCCGAAGCTCATATTATCCGCATTGAAAAAGAAATTGCGAATATGACTCAAATTGTAAACAGAATGTTTGCACGTATTAAACTTGGACTTTTGAATAGAAACATCAAGTTTATTGAAGAGAATTTTGAAAAGTTTACTGAAGAAGAAGATTATATCGACCAAATGCGTGAAGAAATAACAAAATATTTGTTGTGCTGTTATGATTTACCGCTTGGAATTATTGAAAAAAACAACATTCATCTTTTATTGGGTATCGCAGAGGATATAGAACGAATGAGCGATGATTGCTATTCCTTTATGATGCTGCTTAAAAAAAGTATAGAAAAAGGAATGGTTTTTGAAAACGATGATATAAATGAATTGTTCCCATACTATGAAATCACCGAGCGTTCACTGGTGTTTTTTGAAAAAAACATAAACAAACATTTGTCCCCCTTACAGTTGCAAGAAGCAAACGATATTGAAAATCAAATTGATGAATATAAACGAAATCTAAAGAAGGTGGCGGCGCACCGGCTTGAATCGGGCGCAAACGTAAAAACAGAGCTGTTATATATAGATTTAGTGCGGAATATAGAAAAAATAGGAGATTGCGCCTTTAGTATTTCTAAAAGACTTGCACAGAGGATCGTGTAGCTAGGTGTGTTCCATTGCCTTTTCAACGGCGCGCACTAATTGGTCGCCGCAAGATGTGGTATTGGTGCCGCATTGAATACCTTTTAGTTTGACGGCTAAATCTTTTGCTTCCATGCCCTCTACAAGGCTGGCAATGGCTTTTAGATTGCCATTGCAGCCGCCTTCAAATTTTACATTCTTGACTTTTGTCCCATCCATATCAAAAAAGATTTTGGAAGAACAAGTTCCGTTGGTTTTATATTCAAACATTTTTTTACCTCTGTTATTTTATCTTTGTTATTTTATCCCTGTTACCGGACTATTCTGCCGGAAGTGCTGCCTTTTGCTAAATTAAGTATCTCTGATTTTGTGGAATAGTTAAAGTCTCCGTAAACTGAGTGGCACAGACATGACGCGGCAACTGCAAAAGCTGCGACAGATTCATCACTCTTTTTTAATTCCGGATCCATCGAAGCGAATATCAAACCCGCGCCAAAGGAATCGCCGCCGCCAATGCGGTCAACTATGTCTGTAATGTGGTATGGGCTGTAATTGCCGTCGGCTTGCGGAGCAAAGCATGCCTTATCCGAAGCGCAGTCGTAGAGCATGCATCCCCAGTTATTGTGGGTCGCGCTAATGCTTTCGCGTAGTGTGAATGCAATTTTTTTGATGTTCGGGAACTTGGCTGCAACCTGTTTTGCAATGCCCGGATACTTTTGCACATCAATACTGCCCGATGCTGTATCTAAATTGTCTGCTTTTATGCCTAAAACATCGCCGACATCTTCTTCGTTAGCTATAAGAACATCAATAAAAGGTAATATTCTGCTTAAAACTTTACCGGCAAGGGTGTTTGGATCAGTTCCGTTTTCCCAACGCCATAGTTTTTTGCGGAAATTCAAGTCGCAAGATACTGTACAGCCCGCTTTTTTTGCCGCTTCCACAGCATAAACTGTCGTATCGGCAGAAATTTTTGAAAGACTCGGCGTAATTCCTGTTGTATGAAACCAAGTTGCCCCTTTTAAAACCTTTGTCCATCTGTATCCAGATGCTCTTTCCATTGAAACCGA
>BTID01000203.1:0-19636 GCA_036245275.1 Termitinemataceae bacterium | reverse complement strand
AAAAGAATTTTAACACAGAGGAAGTCAAAGAGGAACACAGAGGGAAGAAGATATTTTACATTGAGATTCGTAAAATTATAACACGATAAATAACTTGAAACAAATTAACAAATTGCCCCCTCTCTGTGTACCTCCTTTTACTCTGTGTTAAATTTGCCTTAGCAATTTGCCATCATTTTTTGTTGCACTCATCAATTGGACAAATCAATTTCTACTATTGGCAATACATTCCAGCAACCGCAAAAACGTGCCGGAGAAAAACCACACAAAGAGCGAAGTCCGACTGCGTTTTTTCGTAGGCCGAGCCGCTACTGCGGGCGCAGCGTCTAGCGGGTGTTAGGCGAAATTTGGGCACAATGAAACTCCAAACAACGGATGGGGAAAATATATATAAAAATGCTTTGTAAAAGCATGCTTTGTAAAAGCATGCTTTGTAAAAGCACACGTGAAAATAAAATAAATATGATATAATCAATATGTATGAAAAAGTATACATTAAAACAAGGTATTTTCAAGGAAAAACTGCAAAAATTCCTTGAAACCATATGCTTATATGTAAGTACAGCTAATGGACAATGGAGTATAAAGGGCTTCATAGATATCTATAAAAATATTTATACCATATCGTCGGATACAAAAATTGTATCAAAAATATTGGAGATTCATTTATTACCAAGGATTTTAGAATTTGCCGAGCAGAATGATTATAAGATCGTGCTGGCGGATCACCAAAATTATTATCCCGATATATCTTTTATAGATAAAGCAGATGAAAAAATAAAATTTGCGGTTGATTTTAAAACAACTTATAGAAATTCCGGTAATATTGGATTATGCAATGGTTTTACCCTTGGATCGCATGGTGAATATTTTATTAATCGTTCAAGCAGAAAAAACATACAATTTCCTTACGACGAATATCTTGGTCATTATTGTTTTGGCATAATTTATGACAGGGTAGAAAATGAGGCTATTGATGAAACTAAGCCGTATACGCTGAAGGAGTTAAAATCAATACCGTCTGTGGTAAAAAACTTTGATTTCTTTATAGCTGAAAAATGGAAAATTGCAAGCGATAAAAGCGGCAGTGGAAATACGGCTAATATTGGAAGTATCAATGATATAGAAGATATAAAAAACGAAAATGGAATGTTCTCTAAACTTGGTGAAGAATGGTTTGATGATTATTGGAAAAATTATAACAAGATTATAAAACCCGATTCAAAGGGAGAAAAAATCAGAACATTATATGATTTTATTGCTTATAGGAATGGTGACACCGCATTAATTGTTCCTAAAAGAAGTGGGAAGACTAATGCCTAAAACAATAATACCACCAATAAAAAGCCAGGGGATAAAAACAAAATTGGTTCCATGGATATGTGCGGTAATACCACAGAATACGGGGCGGTGGATTGAACCGTTTATGGGAACCGGTGTTGTCGCCTTTAATGTTGGATTTAAAGAGGCTTTATTATCAGATATTAATCCGCATTTAATTAATTTCTATAATGCTATAAAAGAAGAAAAGATTACCCCGGTGATTGTAAAACAATATTTAGAAAAGGAAGGTGGTGTTCTGAGAATAGCGGCAAATGATGGGGGCGACCATTATAAATTCATCAGAGAAAGGTTCAATGAATATTTCAATTCCATGGACTTCCTTTTTTTATCCAGGGCTGGGTTTAATGGTATGATACGGTTTAATAGTAAAGGGAAATGGAATATTCCCTTCTGTAAGAAACCGGATCGGTTCAGTAAAGCATATATAACAAAAATTGTTAATCAGGTTGCCAGAGTTTCTGAAAAAATAAAAGAGAACTGGATTTTTACAAACAAAGATTTCAGAGCAATAATTTCCCTTGCAAATGAAAATGATGTTATATATTGCGATCCGCCCTATCATGGGCGTTATGTAGATTATTACAATGGCTGGACCGATGATGATGAACGTGATTTATATGAACTATTGGCAAAAACAAAAGCCCGTTTTATATTATCAACGTGGCACCATAATGATTTCAGGCGAAACGAGATGGTAGAAAAATATTGGAATAATTTCAACATCATAACTAAAGATCATTTTTATCATTCTGGTGGAAAAATAGAAAACAGAAATAGTATTGTAGAAGCTTTGGTATTTAATTTTGAAACAGATATAATTAAACATAATTATGAACCTGTAAAGGTAGAAAAACAATTTGTTTTATTTGAAAAACCAGCGTCATCATATTATACAGAAAAACTGAAAGAAATCATAAATCAATAAAAATCCCCGCCGCAGAGCGGCGGTGTATTTTTGTTCTCCCTGAGAATTGCACTGCGGGTTTAATACCCTCTGTTACGCCCCAGAGGCTGCACGTAGCAGGTGCGTGCGTGTAGTGGGTATTAAACCCTACGGCACGAATAACACGATAACAAACTTGAAGCAAATTAACAAATTGCCCCTCTCTGTGTACCTCCTTTTACTCCGTGTTAAATTTGCCATTATTTTTTGTTGCACTCATCAATTGGACAAATCAATTTCTACTAGTGATAATACATTCCAACAACCGCAAAAACGTGCTGGAGAAAAACCACACAAAGGCACTACTGCGGTGCAGCGTATAGCGGGTGTTATGTGCCATACTTGAACAAATTTTTGAAACAGGATAGGATAAAAATATGGCTATAATGATGAAACGGCAATTAGATGCTGGTGAAAAAGACACTATTCTCAAACGATTTGGCCGGGTATGCTATGCCAATGGACATGCTATTCCTGAAGGCGACGATGTCCATTTTGACCATATCAGGGCATACAGCACGGGCGGATTAACCGAGCTTAATAATATTGCACCTATGTGCAAAGCACATAATTTAGCAAAAGGGCAGTTACCCCTGGAAGATTTTAAGATAAAGCTTCATATACAGGATTTTTTCAAAAGGGGGGTTCGTTTAACATTAAAGGATTTATTAAAATACCTCAAAGAGCAGAAAGAAATTGAAACATACGGGGAACGTGTAACATTGATCGAACACGATGGGAAAAGCGTGAAAATTGAAAATCACCTTTTTTCACAAACTTTTGAATTGCAAGAATGCCCTCTAACACATTGGAAGTATTTTTATTGCATTTTGCCTGTAAGTATTTTGGATAGCGATGATGATGATGATACCAAAATGGGATTACAACCGCGTTTTTTGATATTTGATAAGGTTTTTGAGATGTTTAGACATTTTCAGCATTTTCCTGTATTGCAACCATCAATTGGAAGGTTTTGTGCTGGAAAAATTCTACTGTTTGACGGTCAGCATAAAGCAGCGGCACTTTTATGGACTGGGCGAAAGAATTTTGAATGCAAAATTTATATAAATCCCGAAATAGAAAAATTAAACCAAGCAAATATATCCGCTCATGATAAATTTGCACAAACGCGATTTTTCTCATCAATAATGGTATTGAAACTCGGAGCACAATTTGGGAAGGATTTTGATGAGTACAAGAATATCGAACAAGATACTGTAAAATCGGAAATTGGGTTTCTTGAATATTTGGGTAAAAAAGATATTGCTATTACAAAGGGCGAGATTAAGACCAAATTCAGAAGCTATCTGTATAATTCTATTTTGGAAAACTCCGAGAACCGGTGTAGTCCGTTAATTTCTATATCTAACAGAAGTTCAAAGGAACAACCTATAACACTGGATATGTTGACAAAATCAATCTTCTCAAATTTTCTATGTGTTGTTCCCTTACCTGACAATATTTTATCTGATTCATATAGACGAGAAATAGAGTCGAATAATGTTATTCGGCTAATGAATATCATGTTTGATCAAAGTTTATCTAATTGGTGCAGTGATGCCAGCCCAAATGATATGACGCAGATTAAGCTAAAAAGAATTTATGCCTCAAAATCAATTATGGCGTGGATGGAGCTTTTCAAAGATGCGGTTTGTGCAAAACTCGATATTATTGATTCTGATGAAAAAGAAAAAGTGTTCTATAAGGAAGTATCAGATAATGACTTCGATAAAATTAAAGCAATATTTACGCGGTTAATAAACTGGCAAATGTGGTCTACGCCGCGAGATAGTGATATTGATACAATAATTTCTGGTAACAAACAGAATATTAAGGACTGGTGTAAATCTAAAGGATTAACAGTCGGGTATCTTGTAGGAGCATCAGAGTAGGTTCAATTACGGCGCTTAACGTGAAAGCTAGACCAAGCCGCTACTGCGGCGAAGCAGAAACCGTGTGTTATGTGTAGTAGAAAATTACTTTACAGTAACTTTTTTTAAATATTCTTTTAAATTAAAATCTAATATATTTTTAACATTATGATAAAAATAATTAGATTCATATTCAATATTTAACATATAATTATTTTCATCATCAGGTCTAAGTTCCATATCGATATATTTATTTTTTTGAATAGACAATAAATCTTTTAATTCTTTTAATTTAGTTTCATTTTTTGAGTAATAACTAATGCATACATTAAAATTACATTTATGCAATATATCCTCATATATACCTATACTTATTTCTTGGTCTTTCAAAAACCATTTATTTAAAAATAAATTATTGTATGACCAATAATCACCTATGTCATAATTATTATAATATCTCCATTTCTGATCAATTTTATATTTTTTAAAAACATCATAAAAAATATCATATACATTGTTTTCTAAATATTGACTACGTTGAAAATCTATCGGCGGGGTTAAATTTTTCAATGTTTTCGAAAAATCCTCAACGGATTTTCTAAAAGTTATATCACCAGTAATTACTTTTGATTCAATATTTCCATATTCAATTACGTCAATACTTTGTAAATGACATGCTATTTTTCCATATATGTCAGATGATCTAACAATAATTACTAATTTAGGTGCATATATTTTATTTTCAAATATTTTAAAAAGTATATCGTCTTCCTTTTGAAAAGCAGTAATCCTAGCTTTATATTCCAAAATTTGACCAACAGTATCTCGTGTTAAATCAAATCTTTTAAATTCAACAATAACTGGAAAACCAGTTAAAGAATCCCGTAATATTAGATCAGGTCTTTTATTACCTTCAATATGTAATTCCATATCTGAATTTATATCCTTTAATTCAGGTATGTTTTGATAATTAATATTTAATAACCAAGGAAAATCAGCAATAAATTTTTGAATGTCATATTCTAAGTCTACGGTTTCCATAAAAAACTCCTAATATATCTTAATATATTGTCAACATTTTAATATAGAAAAACTTTAATTTTCTATTTCGCCTAACACACAGTTTGCGGTTCGGGGCTAAAGACCCTCCGGGTTCCGTTCAACTAGGTCAGTCGCTGCGCTCCTTCACACGGCTCACTCCACCCACATTTTTGCGGACATGGTCTTTGCTTCGCAAAACCCTTATTCGAGCAACTAATCACTAATCCCCCATCACTCATCCCCCATCACTCTCGAATAACCTTGAACTTAGAAACATCAACGGAAAGTTCTGTAACGCATAACGTTGTTTTTTGGATTACATTTTCAAGAAAGTTAATCGCCGCGATAATTTTGTCTTTGTTATCGGTAATGTCATGCAGCTTACAATTGGTATTTTCACTTGCCGCTCTAAGATGCTCCATCTCCTTTATGATAAGGGATGCGGCAGAAAGCATCTGCGCCGATCCGTCCCTAACTTTTGCCGTTATTTCGTTAATCTGACGCATCGCGATAAGTATATTATCACTGCCTGAACTCTGCTCGGTCATCGCATTTTCAATAACCGTCTCCTGAGCCTTTACTTGATCTATCAAGTCTATAATACTCGTAAAAGCCTCTTGCGAATTATCGGAGACCTTCACTGCACTTGTAATCTGCTCTTTAAGTTTGCTTAACGCACTAGTAATTGTCTTACCTTGTGATGATGAATTTTCAGCAAGTTTACGGATTTCATCGGCAACAACCGCAAATCCCTTTCCTACCTCCCCTGCATGAGCTGCTTCAATCGCAGCGTTCATAGCTAAGAGGTTTGTCTGCTGAGCTATGTGTTGAATGATGGTGCTTGCCTCAATAAGGCTCTCTGAGTCACTGGCTATGACCTTCATGATGTCTGACACCTGATAAATGCCGCCCCGGCTGGTTTCGGAAGCAGAGACTAGTTCATTCATCAAGACTGAGTTCTTATGAAGGATACCGGCAACCGTCTTTATGTTTGCAACCGTCTGTTCGATTGACGAGGAAGACTCCACTACTGCGGCGGCTTGTGTCTCTATCGAACGATTGAGCGTTTCAGATGTCGCTTTTATCTCTTCGACTGCCGTCTCTGCTTGTGCGACCATAGCCGATTCTTCTGCCGTTGTCTTTACCATATCACTGATACCCGCTGAAATGTCTGTTACCGCATCATTGGTGCGCCTTGAGTTTTCCGAAAGCTGCACGGCAATCTCTTTGATTGTCTCTGTCTTCTTTTGGGTTGAGCTAACCATACTGGAAATCTTAGACATTGTAAGTCCAAAGTAGTGCGCCATATCACCAAGTTCATTTTTGGAATTGACCACGATTGTCTTGGTAAGGTCGCCATCTCCTTCTGATATGTCTTTGAGTGCGGCACTCACTTTTTTAATTGGATTGACCAGAGATGAAGCAATAATGAGTGATACGCCTCCGCCTAGAATTATTGCAAATATGATAGCGATAATGAATGCATTGATTGCATTACGTTTTAAGGCACTAATTGTTGACATATCAAAATCCGCGCCTATAATGCTTTGTATCGTGCCGTCTTTATAAACCGGTATATACCCGGAAACAAAGGAGCCCCACGAATTCGTAAAAGGCTTATCAGACAAGGTAATTTTTCCAGTGTTATAAGCAGCTTTCATTGCAGTTGGAATTTCAGGAATTTCGTAGGTAAAAAATATGTCTTCCAATGCCATATCGGAAGTATACTCGTCAGACGCAATAATCTGAAAACTCCCCTCATACGGTATGACATAATAGATATAGGCAAAATTAACCGCTGTGGTTATTTCGTGCATCCTAGATATAGTATCCCAGTACGAAGGATCCTCAGTTTCCGCCTGCGTTTTGATAAGCTGCGGGTCTTGGAATTCAGGGAATGTAGTTTTTACCACCTTAATTACTTGAGTAAGAGTAGTTTCGTATGTATTAACGATATAATTATTATACTGAATATACATAGTAAGACCTACACCAATGGCAATAAGCAAACCAAACACGATAAAACAGAGAACAAACTGTAATTTTAAACCTTTCATATTAACCACCTGCTTTCTTAAATTTATCAGTATTTTTAAAGATTGTCAGCAAACCATTTTTAAACTATTTTTTACGGATTTTTGATATACATTTTAAATACGCACCAGCTGATAGACTGCCGTATTTGCAAATGATATAATATAAGTGTAGCTATATTTTACCGATACTATATTGTAACTTTTGTAAGAATTATATGTTTTGCAGGTGTTGCTCTTGGGGAACAACATTTTTTATAGGAGAACCGATGCAAAAAAATATAAAACAGGAAATGAGCCTTTTATGTCATTTTGGAAAGATAATCAAAATATCACAAGATCCGCGTGTTAAACGTTCGGATTTTTTTAACAAAGCAAAACCTAACATAAAAGCTGTCTGCGAAAAATTTAAAATAAAACCAATGCAGGCTTTATTTCTTGCATATTTTATTGATCAATCTGATGACAGATCGATTACCTTAAAAGATATTGCAGCGCCATTAAAGTTAAGCAAGATACAAATGCTTAAACACATGGACTATATTGACGGGCTTGTAAGTAAAAAAATTATCCGCAGCTCATATAATAAATACCGGCTGATAGAATCCGATAATATTGAATGTTACTATGTTCCGTCAAATGTTATTAATGCCGTGCGCAAAAATCAAGAATTTATACCGGAAAACTATAACAACTTAAATCTTGATCAATTTTTTTCTGCGCTGGAAACTTTATTTTATCAACGTAAAGAAGGCGAAATTAAATGTGCCGATCTGGTTGCAGAGTTAAAAGTACTTCTTAAAGATAACAAACAATTGAATATTTCAGAGACGATCATCAACTATAATCTTGATAACGAAGAATTAGTTTTACTTTTGCGTTTTTGTCATTTATTGATAAACGAAGATGATGATTACGTTGGATCGCATAACTTTGATGATATTTTTGACCGTGCCGTTACCTTGCGCCGTATATGGAAGTCGCTGCAATCAGAAACCCATAAACTGTGCGAGATTGAGTTATTAGAGCCTGCAAATAGGGGAGGTTTTGGCGATCCGGAATATTTTAAACTAACCGATAAAGCAAAGGAAGATTTGTTAGCCGGTTTGGATATTTCAAAAAAGAAAGCTAAGAATTGCAGGGAGTTAAAGAAATACGAAGACCTTGTAGAAAAAAAATTATTTTATAACGAAAAAGAAGAAGTGCAGATAAAACGGCTTACAGCACTTTTACATAACGATAATTATAAACTAGTGGAAGACCGGCTTGGAAAAAGCGGTATGCGCACAGGCTTTGCATGTATATTTTCAGGAGCTCCGGGAACAGGTAAAACAGAAACTGCATATCAAATTGCCCGCGAAACAAAGCGCGCTATTTTTTATGTTAATATTTCTGAAACAAAAAGCATGTGGTTTGGCGAAAGCGAAAAAAAGATAAAAGAAATTTTTGATAAATACCGTGCTGTTGTAGACGATGCAAAAAAGGCTGAAAAAAATATTCCCATTCTGCTTTTTAACGAAGCAGATGCCGTAATCAGTAAACGGCGTGATATTGATGTAAGCCCTGTAGCACAAACAGAAAATGCCATACAAAATATAATTTTGCAAGAAATCGAAAATCTAAACGGCATTTTGATTGCAACAACAAACCTTACTGAAAACATTGACAAGGCTTTTGAACGCCGTTTTATTTTTAAGATTGATTTTGAAAAACCGGCTCTTAATGTCCGTACATCAATTTGGCTAAGCATTATTCCTGATCTAAGTGCAGAAGATGCAGCGTCCCTTAGTAAGCAATTTAATTTTTCAGGCGGGCAAATTGAAAACATCGCCCGCAAACGTACTGTAGATACGATCCTTTCAGGCAACACTCCTACACTAAAAGATATGATTGCATACTGCCAGGAAGAACATCTTGGAAAGAGCGAAACAATGATTGGATTTTCGTTAGGTGCAAAATGACCGGTTTAGCTGGTTCATTGCTTTTCCCCATGTGTTGCAAGTGTTTTGCACTTAAAACAATTTGCAGGATGTATAAATTCTTCCTGCGATTGTGTTAGCTGTAATTCATTTGCTTGCAGTTCGTAAGTATTTTTTAATACGCCAAAAACAGAAGATGCTGTTTTTTCTAAAGCTGTCTTTATGCACGCGCTTGAAAGATATTCGGCAAGAAAAACAGCACTTGTTAAATCGCCGCAACCGGAAATTATGCCTTTGAATGGGATACGCGGCGTTGTGATATATTCTATTGAGCATTTACCTAGTAAAGTCCTACAGGAGGCTATCATACTGATATGTGCATCATCAGAATTCTTTTCGTTATAACTGGTTACAAGTACAATCGAAGGCCCCATATCATGAAGTATATTTATAGCATATAACGCCCCTTCTATTGTTGATGTATCAGTTTTACATATAGTCTCCAATTCAAATTGATTAGGTGTAACGATGTCGGCAAGCGGCATTAAGTTTTCTGCAAATATTTTAGGAATATCTTTGCTTACATATAGACCTGTATCAACATCACCCATAACAGGATCGCAGCAATACAGGGCATGCGGATTTTTACTTTTTACTTTTTGAACTATGCCGCCTAACGCGCTGCCTATTTTTGGATCGCCTAAGTAACCTGAAAGCACAGCATTGCATCTATTCAGAATACAGCGATCTTCTAAACCGCAAACAAGCTCGTCAACAAGTTTTGCACTTAGGACATCTCCGCGCCATGCCCCATAACCGGTATGATTAGAAAATTCGACTGTGTTGATTGCCCATACCTCGTATCCCATGCGCTGCATAGGAAAGACTGCAGCAGAGTTACCAACACAGCCGTAAACTACATGTGATTGGATCGACAGGATCGCCATACAATTTAAATTTTATGCAAATTATAAAAAGCGCCCGCTCCTGCGTATTCGCCTACACCTTCAAGTTCCTCTTCTATGCGCATAAGCTGATTGTATTTTGCAATGCGGTCGCTGCGGCTCATTGATCCGGTTTTAATTTGACCTGTTTCCAGCGCCACAACCAAATCTGCAATAAATGTATCCGCAGTTTCCCCTGAACGGTGGCTTATAATTGATGTATAACCGGCATGTTTTGCCATCTGGACAGCTTTATAAGTTTCTGTAAGGGTTCCTATTTGATTTACCTTAATAAGAATGCTGTTACACGATCCTTCTTTTATGCCGCGTTCAAGACGTTTTGTGTTGGTAACAAAAAAATCATCACCTACAATCTGAATTTTGCTGCCTAGTGCTTCTGTCATTTTTACATACCCGGCCCAATCATTTTGATCAAGCGGGTCCTCTATCGAAATAATCGGGTAGTTATTTATCCATTTTGAATAAAGTTCGATCATCTCTTCAGGCGTAAATAATTTATCGGGCTTAGACTTCCAAAACTTATAGCCCTTACCGCCGCCTTCTGCAAAAAGCTCAGAGCTGGCACAGTCCATAGCTATCGCAAACTGATCTTTATCAGCCTTGTAACCGGCTTTTTCTATCGCCTTAACTATAAATTGCAGCGCTTCTTCATTATCAATATCCGGCGCAAACCCGCCTTCATCACCCACAGCCGTGTTTTTACCTGCACCAGCTAAAAGTTTTTTTAATGCATGGAAAACTTCTGCCGTCCAGCGCACAGCCTCCGTCATACTTGGCGCTCCAATAGGCATAATCATAAATTCCTGAAAGTCTATTTTGTTACCGGCATGTTTGCCGCCGTTTATGATATTTGCCATAGGAACAGGCAAAACCGTTGTGTGCATGCCTCCTAAGTACTTGTAAAGCGGTAAGCCGCAGGACTCCGCAGCGGCACGGGCAACTGCCAAGGAAACGCCTAAAATAGCATTTGCACCAAGTTTGCTTTTATTTTCCGTGCCGTCAAGCTCGATCATAGTATTGTCGACATCAACTTGGTCGGTCGCATCCAAGCCGATAATTTCTTCGGCAATAATATCATTTACATTATCAACAGCCTTTAAAACACCTAACCCGTTATACCGATCTTTATCCCCGTCCCGTAATTCGACAGCTTCATGCTCGCCTGTTGAGGCACCGGAGGGCACCGGCGCTCTGCCGAAAGAGCCGTCCTGCAGCATAACATCAACCTCAATTGTGGGGTTTCCCCGCGAATCCAAAATTTCCCGTGCTTGTACAAATTCAATCATTGCGCTCATATATATCTCCTTCAAAAAAAATATGGTTCTCTAACACTAAGACAAAGAAAAATCACCGCCGCAATCCGTGAAATCTGCGGCAATCCTTCATTTTGAAATCATTTTTGCGTTGCCTGCAGGTTTTACCTCGTAGACTACCGGGCGGAAGCCGAAAATACGCTCGTAATCGTCCATGCGTTTTTCGTATTCTTCTATGCTATTGTTTTGAATGATGATGTATACACAGCCGCCAAAGCCTTTACCGGTCATTCTGGAGCCTAAAACGCCGCTTTGTTCAGCCGCCCGCTTAACAAGCCAGTCCGTTTCGGGGCAGGAAACCTCAAAAAGGTCGCGTAAGCCTTCGTGCGAATGATAAAGCGACTTTGCAAACATTTCTTTATCCTCTGTCAAAAGAGCTTCGGTTGCAGTCTTTATCAGCTCGCGTTCCTGCATAACAAACAGGCAGCGGCGGCGGACATCTTCATTTAGTGATCCCATCAATTCGTCAAGGTCATCCTGCGAAAAATCTTTTAAACTTTTGCCTTTCTTTTTTCCGGAAAGCACTTTAACTCCGGTTTTTAGGTCTTTTGCGCGCAACATCAATTCATGGTCAACATCAATCAAGGGGACGCGGGAATCAAAAATAAGAATTTTATTTTTTGAAAACGGATTTTTTATCTTTACAATATTTAAAGTTTCCTCGTCAATAATTAAAAAATGATCTTTTTTTGCATTCATCATTGCCAAATAGTCTATAATTTGGTTTTTACCGTTAAAAAAATCGGCATGGGCCGCTACAAGATGATTTAAAAGATCTTTGTCGCTCATAGAAGGCATAAAAATCCGGCGCATTACAAGAGCGGAGGCAAGTTCGATTGCAGAAGACGATGCCAGCGAAATATTACGCGGAACATCACCGGAAATAGTAAAATTCATCCCTTTTATGGGACAACCTAATGATGCAAAAATATATAAAGCTGTTTTGCAATAGTTTGCCCAGCGGTCTTCACGCTTAAACCTTAAATTGGCAAGGCTGGAACGTTTCCGCTCCTGCATTTCGGCACTAAAAAAGCGTAGTGAAGTATCCTTACGAGGGCTTGCCGCTACACGAATCGTGCGATCCACCCCGCAAGTAAGAAAAATCCCATGATCGGTTTCCCCATGATCGCCTAAAAAGTGGAGACGTCCCGGCGCTTCCGCTATTATAATGCGTTCGCCTTCGTCTATTTCAAATTCCTTTCGGTGTAGATAAGCGGTGTCAGTCATACTACATAACCCCTAAAATTGATTATTCTTAAATGGTATAGGAAAATTGTTTTTTATTCAAGAAAAATCGTTTTTATAAATTTCATCTTGACCTTAGTTCAATATAGCGTTAGTATTATACTATGAGTTTAAATTCAATTTTAACAAAAGATACTATTTGCCTTCACTTAAAAGGCACTACAAAAGAAGCAATCATTGGTGAGTTGCTTGATTTGTTGGTTTCTGCCGGCAGAGTAAAAGATCGTGCCGCAGCATTAAGCGCCATTATGGACAGGGAAAACAAGATGTCTACAGGGATGAAGCACAGCATAGCCATACCGCATGGTAAAACCAGCTCTGTAAGCGATCTTATAGCTTGTATTGGTATTTCCGATTCTCCTGTTGATTTTGACTCTTTAGATGGTGAGCCGTGCAGAATTTTTATTATGACACTTTCGCCGCTTGAAAAAACAGGACCGCACCTTCAGTTTTTGGCAGAGATCAGTCTTCTGTTTAAAAGTCCTGAAAAACGCAGCGAGATGTTAAAGTCTTCTTCTTCTGAAGATATTCTACGTATTTTGACTGTGTAACGTTTAAGCCTTGCATGCTATGCAGGGCTTAAGCGGACTAAACGTATGGAAGGCATGATCCATATCTACTCTGGCAACGGAAAGGGCAAGACTACGGCAGTTATAGGTTTGGCTGTCCGTTGCAGGGGGTGCGGCAAAAAGGTTCTTTTTTTGCAATTTCTTAAGACAAGTATTTCCGGTGAATTAGCAAGTTTAAAAAAATTAGGTATCCCTGTTGTGCGATCCGCTTTGAATTTAGGGTGGACATTTAAAATGGACGATGCCGCAAAGAAACGCTGCCGCGTTGAACAAAAAAAAATACTTGACAGGGCTTTACTGGCATTGCAAAAAAATCCGCCTGACCTGATTGTGCTGGACGAAGTTTTGGATGCAGTTGGTGCGGGAATGCTTAAAGAATCCGATTTACGTGGTTTTTTGGCATCAAAACCTGCAGAAACAGAAATTGCAATTACAGGCCGGCCAGTCCCTAGTTGGCTAATTGAAATTGCCTCCTATTATTCAAACATAGAAAAAATTAAACACCCTTATGATAACGGGATCGCAGCGCGCGCCGGTATAGAAAAATGATATATTATCAAATGTAAGGAACATTTTCTCTGCTCAACCCTATAACAAAAAAATTATTTTCAAACGCTTTTAAATATTCAATGCCTGTACTGTTGGGCTACTTGGCAATTGGCACTGCATTTGGACTTTTGTTAGCTAATGCCGGTTATCCTTGGTATCTTGGACTTTTTATGAGTATTGTTATGTATGCCGGTGCGGGACAATACATAGCTGTTGGACTTTTTGCAACAGGGGTAGGACTTTTTGAAGCGTGCATTGTACAGCTTGTGGTAAACGCACGTCACATTGCTTATGGAATTACATTGTTAAAAAAAATCAACAGAGCAGGGATTTATAAATATTATATAATTTTTGGTTTAACGGACGAAACATTTGCTCTCTTATCGTCAATTCCAAACGATGATGATCTAGACGATGATGATCCAGACGGTTCAGACAAAAAATACGGAAGCACCATTGCAGAAAAATCACAGTTTATGTTTTATGTAACTTTGCTTGATCATATTTACTGGGTAAGCGGATCGCTAATAGGATCTTTTGCCGGTGCTCTTATTCCATTTAATTTTGAAGGTATTGGGTTTGCACTTACAGCCCTTTTTGTTGTCCTTATGATCGAACAAATAATCCGTGTTAAAAAAGCTCTGCCTTTTGTTATTTCCGCTTTTGCTACAATTGCCGCAGTTATTATTTTTCCGCAACGGATGTCGCTATTATCTGCATTGGTAATTTCTTTAGCACTTGTGCAAATTATATGCGGTGCGCCGCAGGAACGCTTACACAAAAATAGGGATAGCCATGCAGCTTAGTTTAAATACAGCATTTATTTTAAGCGCAGCAATGGGCTTTGTGATATTTTTTTGCAGACTGTTCCCATTTATATTTTTTAAAAACACTATGGCAGATAACACTGAGGTAGATAGAATAGATCGAAACAGAACAGATCGCAATAAAATCGATCGCAATAAAATCGATCGCAATAAAATAGATTCAGGCGGAATCGGCACAAAAAAATTCTTTAAGTTTGTAGAAAAGACCGCGCCGCCTGTCGCAATGACAGTTTTGACATTTAACGAAATTGCGCACTCCATTAAATCTGTAATCGTATCTGAGTTATCAACACCTTCAAACTCAGTCAATACTTCTTCTATGTTTGTTAATATGATCTATGGAAGTGAACCTGTGATCATTGCATGCGTAGTAACAGCGGGGATGCACATAATAAAACGCAATCCGCTAATCAGCATATTTTCCGGAACTATTGTTTTTATGATCTTGCGGTAAACTATATTACTTGCAGACAAGCCAAATGTTTTGCTGCAGCAATTCTTATTATTCTTGTAATGGCATTACAAAGAATTTTAACACAGAGGAATTTAAACACAAAAGAATTTTAACACAGAGGAAGTCAAAGAGGAACACAGAGGGAAGAAGATATTTTACATTGAGATTCGTAAAATTATAACACGATAACAAACTTGAAGCAAATTAACAAATTGCCCCCTCTCTGTGTACCTCCTTTTACTCTGTGTTAAATTTGCCATTGTTTTTTTAAAACCTAAACCCTATTCCTATCGTTGCAAGAAACGAAAAGTTCTTAACGCCGCTATTTGCCTCTATCTCATATTTCCATGTATTATTACTACCAAATTCAACTTCTTCTGAAACAGTTTTTAGCTGCCAAAAATCAAGGGAAAGACCTATTTTTGGAGAAAGATAGGCATGCTTGCCGAATAAATACCTGTAATTGAGCAGTAAACCTAATCCAAATTCAGTGCTTTTATTCATCATTACATACGATGCCTTATATACATTTTCGGAACCATCATCGCCTAGAAGGATAAAGCCGTCATTAGAAATATCAACTTTCATAGTATAGGACTGTAAATTAAATTTTGGGATTAACAATAATTTATGGATTTTAGTATTCACTAAAGCAAACGTAGGACCTACAGAAAATGCTACACCAAGTACGCTTGTTTCAACATTTTCATATTTTATGCCGTCAATTGACTTGTCGTTAAATAACGCTGTCTTTCCTAATAGATCGCCATCTTCAGTCAAACCCATTATAAGGTCCATCTCTGATTCCATACCTGACAAGATTGCTATAAGAGCAACATCAGCGTATGCCCCAAATACTTTAGAAAACAAAAACGAAATAGATGTTCCTAAAGTAAAAAAATTTCCTTTGTTTCCTTTGAAATCCCAATCATATTCTCCGCTTACAGACGCAGAACCGGGGTTAGTAAAAATAGGACCGCCTGTTGTTAACGTGTATGTTTGCTGAATTTTGTCCGGCATTTTTTCTCTGTAAAAGGAAAGTCCATAAAACATATCCATAAAGAATAAATCAGAATTTTTTGACTTTTCCTGTTTTTTAGGATTTTCATTGGCAACAGTGCTTTCAGCACTTTTAATGGCATCCTGTGCTGATAAAGGAATACCACAAAAACAAACAAATGCAATAAAAAATAATTTTCTCATAAACAACCACCTTAATTTTTAGTTTAGCACAGAATAAAAATTTGTCAATAACGCTATGAGTTTAAATTTTTAATTGCACATTTAAAGAATTTTAACACGGAGGCACTTTAAAGAATTTTAACACAGAGTTCACAGAGGAACACAGAGGAGAAGATGAGGAATAAGAATTTTTTGTTCTTCCTCCGAATTCCCTCTGTGTACCTCCTGTACCTCTGTGTTAAATTTGCCTTAGCAGTTCGCCTTAGCAGTTTGCCATTGTTTTTTGTTGCAACCTTTAGGGGGGCAATAAATTGTCAACGTTCAATAGAAATTACAAAAAAAATCCAAAAAAGTAAAGCGCCGTGCTACTTTGCACCATTATTATATGTGGGAGGAAAATATTTTTTAATGGCACATTTAAAGAATTTTAACACGGAGGCACACAGAGGGAAGACAAAGAGGGAAAGAAAAGTTCATCAAATCTTCCCTCTCTGTGTACCTCCTTTTACTCTGTGTTAAATTTGCCATTGTTTTTTGTTGCACCCAAAAAACCAGCGAGCCGTTTACCGAAATCGTAAAATATGTTACCAAGTAAAAATCGCACTCGCGCCGCAACGTCTTACTTTGACGAACTTTTATCACTCATCACTTTTCTCTTACCTTCTATGTGTTATCTGTTTACATCTGTGTTATCTGTGGTTAAAGTATCTTATTAAAAAGGCAGCAGATGGTTTTAAGTTTCTGCTGCCTGTAAGTTAAAAAAATCAGTCTGGGGAGACTCTAGTTATTCCAGACCCAGCGGACTATTACTACGCCTGAGCCGCCTTTCCCGCCGTAACCGCCTGAAGTTCCTGCGCCGCCGCCGCCTGTGTCGGCAGCACCGTTGTTTGCCTGTTTAGCACCATAGCCGGCACCGGTATTATAAGCCGAACTGCCGCTTCCGGCACCGCCTGTTCCGTAATAGACATCGTTTCCGCTAATGCTGAATAATTTGCCTATCCCGCCGTTTGCTCCGCTATTTGAAGGAGCATCGCTTCCGGCGCCTCCGGCACCGCCGCCGCCTGCAGCATTACCGCCTGTAGAAGTATCCCCGTTTCCGCCCTTATTTCCCCATGCCTGTATTGCGGCAGTTGAATCTTTGTTAGGCTGGCTTGCTGCGCTGCCATTGTAAAAGAAGTTTGCAACAGTCCCTCCAGTCCCAATAAACGTTCCGCCGCCTCCGCAGCCGCCGCCGTTACCCGATCCATAAGTACCACTGTTATGTGACGCACCGCCGCCGCCTCCGGGTGCTTCAAGCCTTTTAGTGCCGGAACCGAATACTGAATTACCGCCTGTAGAACCTTTAGGTCCTGCGCCAGCCAAACTCGCACCAACGCTAGTAGGATTTGGAGAATTTCCGCCTTGTCCCACTTTTACCTCATAAGAAGCTGCATCGATAACGTAAGCCCTAGCGTAGATTACACCGCCGCCTCCTCCGCCGCCTGTGGGCAGACTTCCTGTATTGCCGCTGCCGGGACTAGATCCTGCACCTCCGCCGCCGCCTACAGCAAGCACCTCAACAGTTGCAGGACTCTTTCCCGTTACAAAGTTTAATCCATTAGCCCCTGTGTATGATTCTTGACCTGCGCCTGTTGTATAAGTGCTAGTAGTAAATGTGTGTACCTCGTAAACATTAGTACCTACTGTTAGATACGATAAAGCACCGCCTGAGGCATTTGCGATTCTGCTGTTAGGATCGCGCTTGATTTTTACTTCATAAGTTTTTGACGGCTTAGTGCTGTCTTGCGGTGTTACTTGAATATTAAAAATTGTAGCATTGTCGTTATTGCTTGCTAATCCGGCAGTTAGGCTTGCAGAATTTTGCGCATCTGCAATATCGGGACTAAGAGTTGTAATAGCCGTTCCGCTCGTAACTGTTGGAGCGGAGATTTGTACTTTTGCATTTGAATCTTCTGCTGTTGCATTGATCGTTAAACTGTTTGTACTTGCAGGAACTAGCACACCTTTATTGTCGTCTCCGTCATAAGTTGTAACAGTTTTATCAAATGCAAATGTTCCGCCTGTTATAGTTATCGAACTTAAAAATGCATTAGCAGAACCTGCATTACGTTGAAGATTAACGGTATACTCAGTTTCTGTTGCTGTAATAGGCGGATCTAAAGCCGCCAGCTCTGCTGTTGTAAAATATTTTAAAACTTGCGGTTTTACAGTGATTTTGTATACTGTATTGCCGCTAGAGTTTGCTAAATCGGCACCTGTCCTTACAATAGAAACTTCTGCTTCGGCATTATCAGGTATTGCACGAATAACTGCAGGGTATCCTAAAAATGGAACTGCTGCAGAAAATGTGCGGTTCCCCGGCACGTTTTCCGGATCAAAAACCGGATTTAAAGCACTTTCAAGTTTTTCAGTCATAATTGGATGATCAGTTTCTACCCAAGCACCGCTTTCAGCTTCGTCATAATCTGCAGGCATTGATTCATACAATGGGTGACCAAGATCATCTTCTGCCTGAACAGGAATAAGCGTAAAACATTCATCAACTGTTAAGTCGATTAGTGTATTCTTTGAAGCATCCAGAGTTGTAGGATCATCCGTGTTGCCGTAAACAACAGTTATAGTAACTGTAGAGGCTGGCATACTGAATGTGTAATAATGCGCACCGTCAGCATCAACACCAGTTGAAGTAAACGGAACTGACTGAGCGCCTTTTGCCGTAACAGAAGAAATCACTTTATCCGGTGGTGCAAATACGGTTATTGTTACCGATTCACCTTTTTTTGCCATACCGGTAATGTTTTTACTAACTGATTTTATTGTAAGCGGATCGCCGCCGTAGGGATTGGGTATATCAACCGCACCCACAAGATTAACAGACCATGGTCCTGTTTCCGGACCCGCTGTGCCTCCGCCTCCCATAGAAAGGCTACCGTCTTCAGCACCCCCGCCGCAAGAAGCAAAAAACATAGCCGCAGTTAACATAGCAACTAATCCAACTGAATAGAATGAAATTTTTTTCATAATACTTCTCCTATAAAAAATTGAATATGGACGCAACAAAAGCTGCGTTCTTGGAACCCGTTACTATTCACAGCCCCAGTTTTGAGTTTTGGATTTCGCTCAACGCAAGAGGATTACCTGTGCAAAGTCTGTGCAAGGCGTAAAATCCGTTCACGCCATTTCTGTTACATGTTTCAATATAGGATTTAATATTGGCATAGTAAGATGCCGTTTTCTCATTTTGAAATTGTCCCGATATTTTCATTTTAGATTTTGCATCACGGAGACTTCGCTCCGACAAATTGTTGGTAAACGGAATATCAAAATCTATAACCCATGCAAGATACTCATTTTTATAATCGAGTATCCGCATAATTAAAG
>BTID01000202.1:0-25048 GCA_036245275.1 Termitinemataceae bacterium | reverse complement strand
CGTGGATATGCCTCTTATGACCTCGTAAAGATGTTAAATGATGCTAGAATTAGCTTTTTAATGAGAGTGCGAAGAAAATTCAATACACAGATAGATGTTGCGAAAGAATCAGATAGTATAATATTATTAACAGATACAAAAAATGAAAGCATATCTGTGAGAGTGATAAAGTTTACACTAGATAGCGGAGAAACAGAAATGCTAATAACAAATCTGTTCGATAAAAAATTTGTTGAAAATAGTTTTAAAGAATTATATTTTAAGCGATGGCCGATAGAAACGAAATATGACGAATTAAAAAACAAACTAGAGATAGAGAATTTTTCAGGAAGAACGATCACATCTGTAAAACAAGATTTTTATGCAACAATGTGTTTGTCAAATATAGCATCTTCACTTTATTGGGATGCACAAAAGCAAGTTGAATATGAGCGTCGTGATAAAGATAACAAATATGAGTATCACGTAAATGTCAATCACGAAATTGGAGTATTGAAAGATAAATTCATTTATGTGCTTATTAATTTTGATGGTGAGAAACGAAACAAATTACTTGATGCCATCGTTTCTCAGTTATCAAGAAAAGTTGTGCCTTTCCGACCAAATCGTACCGTACCAAGAAATAAAACTCCACGTAATTCAAAGTTTCATCATAACCAAAAATCAAATTGCTGAGGATACTCATTTTTCATTAACCTGTTGACATTGTAAAATCATGATCAAATACCAAATCCGATTTTCTCTTTTTGTGGTATTCTTGCCCTTTATTCTTGTAATTACCTATGTTTTCCTTCTTTTTAGCATCAATTGAAAGAACCGGACACCCACGTTTCCCAAAGGCTTTTGCTTTTTTATTTATATATTCAAACTGTTCGTTTCTGTCAGGATGACTTTTTGCCTGTGCTAATTCTTTTTTGTTTGATTGTAAACTATACCCGTTATTTTTTAGCAATTTTGCAACGGTTGTGTCGCTAATATCATAACCACTTTTTTTAAATTCAGTTTCAATATTTCTAATGCTTTTACTTGTATACTTTAATGGATTTTCAGGATCACCTCTTGTATGAACCTCCAGTAATTGTTCTAACTTGTCTTTTATCGACGGATACTTTTGTTCTGTTTTCTTACGTCCCCCGCCTTCCATTCGGCATCGTTTTATATTATCTTTTTTATTTCTTATATTCTCTAATTCTTTTATTCCATTAGTAATTGTTACCCGCGATACGCCTGATATTCTCTGTATTTCACTTATTCCCCCATATCCCAATATTTTGGCTTCGGTTGCAAGAAATAAACGACGTTGTCTTTCATCTAATAATGGCAACATATTTTCTATTCGTGATGATATTCCTAAGTTATCCATTCTTTAAGTATAATAAAATATTTTCTGTTTGTAAAGTTGTAAATGTTATTTTCAATCAGTCTCTTAGTAAGAATTGGCGAGGGAAACCATTAATAGATATGTCTGTTATTATCAATCTGATAAATGCTACCAAAACAGAAAAAGGATTGGTTGTAAAATGTGTTCTTGATAAAAATACATATGAAACAAAAAAAATTGTCAAAGATGAAGATTATAATTTAATCAACATAAAACCGCATAAATTTCACGGAGAATGGAATTATACTATATCTCCACAGTAATAATGTAAATGTTATTTTCAATCACTGACTTAGTCTAGGAAAATACAATGTAAATTCACTGGGATATTTATTAAAATTAAAAAGGTCGAATGAAAGCAGGAAAAACACCGCATACGAAACTGTCTAAAAATCACCGGCACTTAAAAACTGCCAGTGATTCTATGTGTGCTGTTTGCGGATAAAAATCATAAAAGCTCAAACTCTCCAGCTTGTATGATGCATTAAGCAGATATTTGGCATCGCGTTCAAGAGCTGCGGGATTGCAGGAAACATAGCAAACAATTTTCGGTTTTGATTCGCAAATCCAATTGCACATAACAGAAGATAGACCTTCCCTTGAAGGGTCAACCACAACAAATCCAAATTGTTTTGTGCTTTTTCTTGATTTTGCCCATGATGTATCATCCGTTGCACAAAATTCAATATGTGATGCTTTAGTTTTTGTTTTTAAATTTTCGCGGGCAATGTTCATCGCGATTTTATTTTGATCAAACAGTACCAGTGAATTAAAATAATCCTGTAAAAAAACAGCAAATGTACCAACGCCGCAGTAAAAATCACCGCAGCATAAATCAGGATCAGCATTTTTTGCATATAACAAGATTTCAGGGATAAGTGCTTCTAATAACTGCCCGTTACACTGAAAGAATCCTGCCGCCGTTATTTTTACTTGCTTGCCGCAAAAAGTGTACTGCCCGCTTAGACTGCCGTTTTCGCTTAACAGGATGCCGTCTTTACCATAAACTGTCCAGCGGTCATTGTCTAGCGGCGCGGTCAATATATTTTCACTGGATTGTAAAGCGCCGCGTATCACCGGATCGCATACGGGGCAGTCGTTTACCGGAATTATATCATTTCCATGCCGCGTCATAAACCCGCACACAGACTGCTTTGTTGTGCTTGCGGGTACAAGTTTGCGTAATCTCTTTTTGCCGCCTAATTGCACAGAATGTACAACTTTGTGAAATTGAACACGGTTTCTATATTCGTAAGGTTTGGATATATTTACTTTAATTTCCGGCACGTTTTCATGGAGTAAATACTGCAATTTATCTTTTAGCAATTCAATTTTTAATTCAATTTGAGCATCATAGTTGATGTGCTGCAATGTACAGCCGCCGCATTTATCATAATATGTACAAGCGTGCACACAGCGCTGCGCAGATTTTTCTATCACCTCTACAATCTGCGCTCTACTTCTGAACCTGTTTTTTGGTGATTCAGAAATAATTTCTTTGCATAGCAAAATATCACCGGGTGCGGCGCGCGGCACAAAAAATTTTTTGCCTTTAAGTGAGGTATTGTCAATAACAGAAGCAAGCATACTGCCATCAGATAATGCTAATTTTTCTGCACGGCATGTAAAAAATTGATCTTTCATGACTTTTTAGTTTTAGATATTATGCTTACGGCGAAGCTCGGCGGATTGCGTAGCATAGACACCGTCAAGCAATGCAAGTCGGCGGCTTAGTGACTTAAAATCTTCCCACGAAAATTTTTTTTGTGATTCATCACGCAAAAGGTAACTTGGATGAAATGTCGGCAAAAACGGTATGCCGGAATACTCCAGCCAAATGCCGCGCATCTTTGTTATACCTGCGGTATTTTGTAGTAGAGTTGCTAAAGGCACCCTGCCCAAACCCACAATCAGCAAAGGTTTTAAAACATCAATTTGTCTTTGTAAAAAAGTGCTGCAGGAAGCGGTTTCTATGGGCAAAGGATCGCGGTTTCCTGGCGGACGGCATTTAATAATATTAGCTATAAAACAATTTTTTTGCCGCGACAAACCGATCACGCTAAGCATCTTATCCAAAAGCTGTCCTGCCCTGCCGACAAAAGGTCTGCCGCTTTCATCTTCATCTGCTCCGGGTCCTTCCCCTATAAAAAGCACCAAAGGATGAGGCACACCCTCACCTGATACCGTTTTTATTCTGGTTGTGCAAAGCGGACACGCATTACAAACGCTAATCTGATCTGCTATTAGTTTTAGCTTTTCTGAATTTGACGCATCAGAATTTAAATCTGCTGTTTGTTCATACTGCAGCCCCACCGGTTGTTTAATATCCTGTGCCGCATTGTTAATCACTTTGGTACTATGTGCAGGTTCAGGATCATCTACAAAATTAAACGTAATATCTTGCGCTGTGTAAGCGCCGGATAAAAACGAATCCGCTTTTTGAATAAAACGTGCGGCAGTATTTTTTTGTTCGGCAAGCATGTAGACTTTAACGGCTACTTAGCAGGCTTTGAGCCTATCAATGTAAAGCTTAAACTGCATTGATAGCGTTCGCCGCTTGCAGGATTTGTTGCTTTATCAGATGTATAAAATCCGACAGATCCTGTTGAAAATTCTTTTGCATGCGCAATGGTTGTTGACCATGCGTTTCCAGAATCATCTTTAATTGATACCTCTAAAAATCTTGGTGCTCTTGGATCGCGTTTTGCTGGTTCCGGCATAATTACCTCCTATTGACTGATTTACGCCGCAACTTTGCAAGCGTAATACGAATTTAACATTTTTTTACGAGTTTTAATAGTGCTTGACCATGACGAAATATTCGGCAGTGGAATTCGCGGCAAAACTTGATGAATGGAAATAAAAATCCCCGCCTGTTTGCCCCCTTTCTTTATTGGTAATATTTGTGCGAAAATATAACGGAGGTATATTTTGAAAGTTCAGACAAAGGCTTATGGTTTGATTGATGCGGACGAACGTCAAAAAATTGTTTTCCCGTCCGGTTTATTTGGATTCGAATCGATAAAAGACTATCTGCTTTTAGATGCGAAACAGCAGCCTTTTTACTGGTTGCAAGCTACGGAAAGTGCGCAAACGGCATTTGTACTCATAAATCCGTTTTTATTCAGACCGGATTACGAAATTGATGCAAGTGATTCCGAACTTTCAGAAATTGGTGTTTCCAAACCTGAAAATGCTCTTGTGTTTGCAATCGTTACAATTCCTGCAGATGGTCCAATGACTGCTAATTTGCAGGGCCCTATCATTATGAACCGCCAGACCCGCAAGGGCAAACAGATTATCCTAAGTGATCCCCGCTGGAAAACAAAACACGATGTACTAAGTGAGCTTGCCGTTGTTGAAGCGGCAAATGGTGCGGATTCAAAGAAGGACACATGTTAATACTTACCCGTAAAACCGATGAAAAAATAATGATAGGTGATGATATAAGTATTTCTGTCATCGAGGTTCGCGGCGATCAGGTGCGTATAGGCGTTGACGCTCCGCGCTCCGTAAAAGTGTACCGCGAAGAAATTTTTCAGTCAATAAAGAACGAAAACAAAGCCGCTGTTGCTTCTAAAACTGCGCTTCCGTCATTGATATTTCCATTATCAGATTCTGCAAGTAAGGTTCATTGAATACGGTGAAAAACGAAAAATTACAAAATAAAAAAATATTTAAAAAAGTAGGCGCTACATGGATAATACCAATATCCGCAAAGATTCTGTTTATTTTCAGTGTACTGCTTTTGGCTTCTAACTTTTCTACAAATTTTATTACGATATTGCTTTTCAGAAATGAAACAATGGATACGATGAATACTCTTTTGATACGTGATATGAAAGAATTTTATTCAAATGCCGGGGATCAATTTCAAATAATGCAATATTCAAATGACAAAGAAAGTGCCTTTAGATCACTTGTTGCAGGCGCGGAAAATAATTTTACTTATCCGCAAAGCTGGGTTGCAGGAGTACAAAAGAATGGCGATATTTTATTCGGCAGCGAAAGTTTGGGTACAGGTGCTTTTCCCGACACAGCCTCCTTGCAAGAGATGCTTAATGGTTACGAAAACGGCATAACTGAAGGCGCACGGTTTTTCCATACTAGGGGCAAAGGTGAATATTTCGGAATTTATAAATACCATGACGACTGGAATGTATTTTTAATCCGTGCAGTCCTTATGTCCGAGATGATGAAAAAAACAAATAAAGTGTTTGTCATAGTTTCCATCATAATTGTTACACTAAGTATACTTTTTGTAGTTGTCGGGTTCTTCGCAATTACCAAGATATTGCGGTATGTGCATGTAATTTCAGATGCTCTTTTTAAAATGCAAAGCCATAAAACTATGGAACTTATTGATATGAGCGGCGCTCCGAATGATGACATAGCTTATCTTGGCATTTCGTTTAACGGGCTTGCATCAACAATAAATAATCTATTAACTATTTTTCGCAAGTTTACAACAAAAGATATTGTAACCAAAGTCTATGCCGACAAAAACATATCGCTGGAAGGAACACAACGGGAGCTGACAGTTTTGTTCTCGGATATACGCGGCTTTACACACATGACAGAGGTGCTTGGTAATGATATTATAGAACTTCTTAATCTGCATTATGATAAGGCAATACGTGAAATACATAACGAAAACGGAATAATAGGGTCTATTATAGGAGATGCACTTCTTGCAGTTTACGGTGCAATTGATTCAGCTAAAAACAAATCGCTGGAGGCTTTAAATTCAGGCTGGGCAATGCACGATGCGGTAAATCTTTTACGGTCAACACTGATAGAAAATCGCAAAAAAACTGAAAGCGAACATACATTAAGTGATGAAGAAAAAAATTATTTTGATGCAATAATGATCGACATTGGTGTGGGCATTGACGGCGGCACTGTATTCTACGGCACTATTGGATCTTATGAACGCATGACAAACACTGTAATCGGAGATAACGTAAATTCATCATCAAGACTAGAAGGTCTTACACGCCTTTACAATCTGCCGATAATAGTTTCTGACTATGTAAAAGATGAAGTGTTGCAGTCAAGTGATCGTTACAAATTTTTTGAAGTTGATACTGTCATGGTAAAAGGTAAAACTCAAGGTAAAAAAATATGGTATCCGCTTGATACACAAAGAGCAGATCAGGATGAAATAGACGAATGGACAATATTCAGCCAAGGGCTTGATTTGTATTACAAAGGTGAATGGGAATCAGCCTATGGATATTTTTCTAAAATTAACCACGCACTTGGAAAATTATTTTTATCACGTATTGAATCATCTAATAATAAAAAACCCCCAATAGGATGGAACGGTATATGGACAATGGAAATAAAATAAGCACAATTTTAAGTGAATATAATACTATTCCAAAAACGTATCTAACTTCTGACGAGATCTATGATGTAGACTGTGAGTATAGAAAAACAAGTAAAAACAGACCAATATTTGAAATCATATTGATAGGCGGTTTACTTTTGTTTACAGGTCTTGGGATTATCATCACATCAATATCGATTAATAAAAACATGCACTCTGTTAAAGTTGATATCGACTCGTTTAAAAGTGTTAATTTACAAAGATTGCTTGATACAACAGGACGTGTTCAGGCACTGTATGATAGTGCCGTCAATCAGAGAAATATGCTGGAACGCAGACATGTGGAAGATTTACAGCAGCTCGAATCAACTGCACATGAGGAAATTTCTTTTGTGCAGTTGCAAGGACTTAGCAGCGAAGACGAAAATGCTAAAATACGTCAGATTAATATAAAACTGAGTCAAGAAAAGGAAAGTTTAGAAGAGTTATATATCGCTGAAATTTTTGCTATCGATGCAAGAATCAGCGAATATCAAGAACAAATAGAAAATTTTGATTTAGAAGCACTAAGAGAAGCACAAAAAGAGTTAGCTGTTTTTAACTCAGAGAATGTGCGTTTTGAATTGGAAAAAAAACAGTTGCGCAGACAATATGAAATTCAGATTGATCAATTGCTAACACGTATAGAAAGAAAACGCGATACAGATGCTAAATCACAATCCAAACGTATGGACGAAGTTGCTCTTTCTTATAAAGAACGCATAAAAATGATTAACGAGCAAATTGAATCAAACAATGCAGAGTTTGAAGAAATGTCAAAAAAATATAATACAATTTTAGATGAACGTAACAAATCACTTGCATTGCTGCAACGGTATAACACATTTTTTCAAACTGTTGCAAGACGAAATGGAGATGCGGGTTATATACTTGATACAACTAATAGCGCAAAAGACGGTATACTTGTTTATGTCGATCCGGTTTACGGAATTAATTTTAACAATCAAAAAGCAATTGTTTTCCGCACAGGGAATGACTATATAGGCACATTGAATATTTCCGGTGTAGCAGGCAATATAAAAGCAAAAATTGTAGAGCAAGCACCGGGACGTAATTTTCAGGCGAATGATATAATTTTGCTTGATATGGCACCTTAGATAATTGTTTTTTGGAGGTAAATGTGTTTAAGTATAGGCTAGCTATAATGCTTTTTTATTTAGCAATGGCATTTCCATGTATTTCGCTTTACGCACAAGTTTGGGAAATAAGCGATACCGTTTCTGAAAAAAACATGGTGATAACAAATCTGTTAGGAGATAACGAGCGCACAGCTCATGTTATTTCTCCCCAAGAACTGGATGAAACAGAAATATTGCTTATATCCTCCAACCTAAATACAATATGGGGAATTCCGGGTCTAACAGGGAAAAAATCAAACATTAGTGTTTCTAATGATGGTCAACTGCGTATTGTTATTTATCCTGAAAGTCTAAATTATCTTGAAACAGATTATACACCAAATCTACCCGGAGGGATTGGATTTTATTATAACACAGCATTGTTTTATGATGTAACACTTAAAGTAAGGGAATACATAGCAAAAGTTAACGGTATTTATATTTCGCCGCAAGATTTTTTAAAGCGGATTGCACTTGCAAAAATGATGCCCGACAGATTTTTATATGGGGACAGAATCCTTGCGCGTGTAGACCGGCTTGAAAAAATAGTGCTTGCCTTGTGTGCTAAATATCCTGTTGCAAAACAAATAGATCCGTCTCTTATAGTAGCTGCAGTCAGTTTATATAACTCCAATCCTGATATACTGCCGAAAGATGCGGTCAAACAATTAACCGCATCCGGCATAAAAACAAACCTTAGGGAAGTAAAAGCAATTTTTCAAGTTATGATAGGTATTTTTTAGGGCACATCATATCAGAGATGCCCTTTAGTTTTTGCAAGAGCAGCAGGTTTGTACAGCCTTCCGTTTTTGTTGTAACTATAATAATTATCTTTTGTAAAAATTATATGATCCAAAAATTGTATGCCAAGCAAATCTGCCGCTTTTTCCATAGTCTGTGTAACATCATCATCTGCGTCCGACGGCAAGCAATTTCCCGAAGGATGATTGTGAGCAATACAAACTGCACTTGCCCTGTCTTGCAGAATGTCCGCAAATACCTCGCGCGGGTGTATTATGGTTTTATTTACAAGACCGATAGTTACAACTCTTGTTTCCAACACCTCATGTGCTCCGTTTAGGGACATGCTGATAAATTTTTCTTGGCGGCTATCTGCATAGTGCCTTAATAAATTGAACACATCAGAACCTGTATTGACGATCACACCGCGGTTAGCCCAACGCCGTCTGCCGAATTCCAACATGGCGATGATTACGCATGCCTTTGTTTCACCCATACCGGAAATTTTGCACAATTCTTCTATCGTGGGTATTCCGTTATTGCTGTGTAATTTTGCCAAAAGCTCCATTGCCAAAACGCTAACGTTTTTACCCTTTACACCGGTGTTTAGTATAATCGACAAAAGCTCTTTGCCGGATAACGCCTCTCTTCCTAGCGCTATAAGGCGCTGTCGCGGACGCATATCCTTAGGAATATCGCTTGGAGCAGAAGTTTCGCTTGGAGGCTTCTTTACCGGCATGGCCTTTTTTGCCTTAACATCAAAATCTGCTCCGGAAAATGGATCTTCGGGCAAATCAACGGCAAGCGGAGTGTCCTCAAAAAAGTCTCCGCTTTTAAGATATTCTATCATATCTTCTACAGAATTAAATTTTGTTTTATTTATCATATATATATAATGGGTCAAAGTAGCATGGCGCTTTACTTTTTTATGAAATTTTACCCAAAAAAATATATTTTTTTTAATTTTCTATTCTAGCAATACATTCTGTAAAATATTTTCGTAAAGTTCTTGCTTCCCGCTTGTTAAACCAGCGTTGCCGTAGTCTTTTGCAAGAGCGGCAACTGCTTCAAGTGTAAGCTCGGATTTTTCGTATTTTGCACCATCACCTGAATCAAAAGACGCATAGCGTTTTTTGTTCAATTCGGCAATACGTCCGTCACGAATCAATGCATCGGCTTTAATCAATCCAAATGCAAACGCATCCATACCGCCAATATGTGCTATAAACAGATCTTCCGGATCAACAGAATTGCGGCGGATCTTTGCATCAAAATTAAGCCCGCCTGTTTTAAGACCGCCCATCCTCAGTATCTCTTGCATAGCAAGGGTAGTTTCGTAGACACTCAATGGGAACTGATCGGTATCCCAGCCATTGCGCGGCTCACCGCGGTTTGCATCGACAGAACCTAACATATCGTTATCGACACAAACTGCAAGCTCGTGTACAAAATCGTGTCCGGCAAGCTCCGCATGGTTTGCTTCGATGTTCAACTTGAAATCTTTATCAAGACCATGTGCGCGCAAAAATCCGATAACAGTTTCGCTGTCAAAATCATACTGATGTTTTGTAGGCTCCATAGGTTTTGGCTCAATGTAGAAACAGCCCTTAAAACCCTGTTTACGGGCGTAATCGCGCGATATAGAGAGGAGTGTAGCAAGGTGTTCTTTTTCGCGTTTCATGTCGGTATTCAAAAGAGACATATAGCCCTCGCGTCCGCCCCAGAAAGTATAACCTTCTCCACCTAGTTTTATCGTGCAGTCAATTGCGCTTTTAATTTGTGCGGCGGCTAGACACAAAACAGCAAACTGCGGATTTGTTCCTGCACCGTTCATAAAACGCGGATTTGTAAACACATTCGCCGTCCCCCACAAAAGTTTGACACCGGTTTCATCCTGACGTTTTTTTAGTCCATCAACAATGCGCTCCAAATTAGCAGCCGATTCATCCGGTGTTTTCCCTTCCGGTGCAATGTCGCGGTCGTGCCAACAGTAATACGGTGTACCCAACTTTGTAATAAACTCAAAAGCGGCATCCGCTTTGTTTTCCGCATTCTGCATTGGGTCGTTTGTGTTATTCCATGGAAAATGATGAGTCGCGTTTCCAAAAGGATCGGCACCATCACCGCAAAAACTATGCCAATAAGCTGCCGCAAACCGCAGCACATCTTTCATTTTTTTTCCGCCTACAAGACGGTGTTCATCATAATACTTAAATGCTAATGGGTTTTTTGATGAGGGTCCCTCAAACTGTATCTTGCCGATGCCCGGAAAGTACTCCGCATTCCCTTTAAAATAATCTGCCATAAAAATATCCTCCGATAAAATTAAATATGCGTGTATTAGTTAATTGACATAATAAAACTGGATCAATTTATTTTTTTTGTCAAGTAGCCCGTTGACAGGTACTTTTATGACACACACGGTTTACGAAGCTACCATTGCGGCGCAACGTAAACTGCATGTTTGTTTTTTAAAGTGCGGTTTCTAAACAACCAAAGAACTACCAACTACTTGAGGTGTCAGTGCTTGAACTTCCAAAAACACTCGTGCTGGTTGCTACAGGCTTTTCTTTTTTAACTTTAATTACTTTTTTTGTAGCGGCTTTTTTAACTACTTTTTTTGCAGTTGCTTTTTTTACAACAGCTTTTTTTGCAGTTGGTTTTTTAACTGCTGCTTTTTTTCCTTTGCCTGAAGCCTTAGGACCTTTTTTAGCAGCTTCTTTTTTTTCTGCGGGAGCTTTAACAGCTTTCTTTAGATCTTTAATCTGCTTTTGAAGTTTAGAATTTTTCTTAGCTTCTGCAAGACCTTGTTTCTTCTGAAGGTCAATCCAGAATTCCGCTGTTGTTCCAAACAACTTTGCAAAAAGCAACGCAATTTCTACGTTAATTTTTGACTTGCCATCAAGTATCTTTTTGAACGTTGTAGGATTTTGTTTCAACGTTTTTGATACTCCGCTCACCGACAATCCAAGACCATCAATTTTCTTTTTTAATTCAGAGCCTACTGTTTTAGAAGCTCCTCCTTTTCCTGCTTTTGCCATAAATACCTTCTCCTAAAATATGATATATTTTTATTATCGACAATTTGAAAAAAAAAAGCAATAGGGGTATTACAAAATGTGTACAGGACACAATACAGAAAAAATATTTACCCCTGCAACACAAGCAATCTTTTTTGTTTGTAATATCTGTGCAATATGATAATTGCAATTGGTAATAAAATACTCACAGTTATCGCAATCGGATCATCTTTTTTTGTGGGCAATGCGGGAAAGGCAGCAGATACTGATGCGATTTTTTCTAACATAATATACATAATGTTTAACGCAAATCCTAAAATATAATTTATATAAGGAAATACAAAAGAGAAAATCAAATATGCTATTGAACATATCATAAATACTGTTGTAATTGGTGCAATCAATAAACCTGCAACTATACCCACAGGTCTTAATGTTCCAAAAAAGATAATACACAATGAAAGTGTTGAAAAGAAAGCGCCTAATGATGCAGCCAATGGCGATGCTATAATATCAGGTAATTTACCTTTTAAAAAAAATAAAAACGACTCGCCTAAAGTTAGGATACCTGCAAGCGCTCCGTATGAAAGCAAAAATGAAATTGCATCACCTGAGGCACTTTCAATATTGATCTGTATCAAAAACGAAAGTGCCAAAAGTAGACCTGCGTTTGTGTTAAATGCACCTAAAACGGCAGCTGTACCCAACAAGTACATTATCATTGACCGCATCAACGAAGGTTGAGAGCCTACAAAGTACACATAAACAACAATAATAATAGCACCGCAAACTGCCGCACGCTTTTTCCCAAGCGGCTTAATCAACAAAAACGAAATCAATGCAGAAACTATAGCTAAGTGCATACCGGAAAGGGCTAGAATATATGAGCAACCGGCATCTGCATACTGCTTTGCAAGTACGGTATCTAAATTGTCACGAATTCCGACAAGCAAAGCAAGAGACAGCCCGCCCCATTTTTGCTCAGAAAAAGCACGTATCAAAGCATGACGGCACTTTGTGCGGAACTGTTCCAAACGCGGCGCAGGTTTTGTTATATGAGTCCCTTTGGCACGGAACATCAGCGTACCGTCTTTTGCGCTAAAAAAATTTCCTTCGGCAAATATAATGCTGCCGCGCCCAAATTCTTTTAAACGCGGAATTGCACCTTCATCAAAAAAAACCAACAAATCACCGCGAGCCGAAGTACTGATTCCGTTTTTTGCAAAAGCCCTATCTAAACGCAATGTACCCATACCGCGGTTTGTATTTGTTGTGCGGGGGTCGCTAAGCAATTTGCCGCTGACACTAATAACAGATTCTGTAAGCTGTCCCGGATAAATTGCCGTCTGCCGTACAGCAGCCGCCCTATCTTTTATACCAAGCGCAAACCCAACAGAAAAACAAATCGCCAAAATCAATATGGATTGACCGCGCTTTACGGCATGCACATCATTAGTTAAGCGTAAAAGCGTGTATGCAAAAGAAATTATTGCAACTAACAATAGCAAACTGACAGAAAGAAAAACTCCGCTTGCCTGTGCCGCTCTAAACGCTTTAAACAGGTAAAACGAAATTGCCGTCCCTAATGCCATACAGATCGCAGGCGGGAATACGGTAAATTTACCAAAAAGAAATTTATTTTTATTCATATAATAATAATGGTGCAAAGTAACATGGCGCTTTACTTTTTGAACATTTTTTTTAAAATTTCTGTTGATTACCTAAGTTGATGAATACCTGATCCTTCGATTTAAATGAACGATGGTATATGTTTGATAATCTATCTTACCTAAGTTGATGAATACCTGATCCTTCGAGGCTAAAGACGGCTGTATTTTCGCTGTCTTTTACAATTTTTGCTAAAACTTCAAGAGCTTGTTCTACATTTATTGATGCCGCATAAGGCAAAAATACTTTTACAGTGCCTATTAGATTTTTTCGTGTTTCATAGCCTATAAGAAAATCGAAACTTGTACTGTTTTGTTCCTGCTGTACATTTGTTGCCATTCCACGCCAAATTACAAAACAGTCTTTGTATAGAACAGGCTCTTTTGCAACAGTTGTATAATCATAATTGTCTTTTAAATTGTCGAATGCCGCATCGTTAAGATATGAAGCTAAAATGCCTGCTTTAATTTTTATTGTTTTATTTGCATTAGAGTTGTAAATTTTATTTAACTCTACACGCACAGCATTATCACGCCCTGCGTTAAAAAGACTAAGCGCATTTTTATACGTTTGTAAGACTTGTTTTTCTGTAAGGATGTAATTATACACACCGCCAAGCTCTGTCGGGTTGTTTTTTTCGTCGGCATTAAGGCTTGCTTCTACCGCGCCTGAACGCAATGGCGGGGTTTTAAATGTTATTTTCTTTTGCGTTACCAATAGACCCGTAGTAAATATAATTACAGCAATTATAACAAACGTAGAAATTATGACACTTGTTACGCGAATAGGAACGGGAATAAATTTTGGATGTAAAAAATTAACTTTGCCGGTTTCCGTCCATGCGATAAGGTCATCTGAAGCGCCGTATTTTTTTATAACAGCAAGTGCTTTTGCTGCGATTCTGTTTTTAGGTTCTACTTCTTGAACTTCAAGGTAGTAACGTATGGCACTTCTAGTATCTGCACGTTTTAGATACAAAGCTCCAAGAGCAAGCAACACATTAGGGTTGAGCCCCTGTATTTCTCGTGCGCGCAAAAGATGATCATGGGCGGCACCTAAGTTTCCGCTTTTTAGGTAGCATAGTCCTAGCGTATAATAAAAATTATACGATTCGCGGTACCGCACAACCTCGCCGTTTAATAATTGTTCTGCATCTATAAATTTTTTTTTACGTGCAAGACGAACTGCTTTTGTAAGAACAGATTCCATAAGATTCCCTGTTTAGGCGAATGTCAATTAGAACGATTTGAACACAGCACCGTAGCGCGCTTTTAAAATAGCAATTGCATTTTCCATTGCCTTTAATTCTGCTTCGCTGATTTTATTACCGGAATAAATATACCCATCTACTTTGTATATTAATTCACGCAATGTCATAAGGTCAATACGCATAGGTCCCAGCGGCATAATAGCAATAGGCGATCTGCCGCCGCCGCCTCCTCCGACGAATGGAATGTTCGGTTGGCTTATTGCGGCAGCACCGTGTACCTGATTGCTGTCTGTCCTTGCAGAGCCGCTATCTGAGGCTACTGTAACATTCTGGGTGTTAGTTGTCAGCGGACCATCCTTTCGGATAACTTCCGTATAGCCGTATTCAAAATCGGGGGGCGGCCTTGATTTTACAACGCTAAAGCCATATTGATCTTCTGCTGCCAAAAGAATTGTCATGGAGCGTTTTTGCCATCGTTCCATAGACTGAGGTTCCAAATAATAACACACTGCGGAATCTTTTGAAGAAAACGGCATATCGCTAAAACTTCTGGTAGACACATAGTCTGATTCAAAACGTGCGTTAGCTAACCTTTTCCAGTTTCCAAAATGCACAAAATCAGGACCGTCAACACCGTCCACAAACACACTGCCCATAAGACCCAACTGTCCATTGCGCGACAACCAATATTGATCCTTTGTTGTTCTGTTTATAACAGTTTCAGATCCCACTGCCCGTAAATCAGTCCTAAAATGAGGTATATTTTTTTCGCCAAGATAAGAATCAATCAACAGACGCAAACCAACGGTAACTTTTTCTTCCCCCCAGTTTTCTACTTGCAGATCAATCCGTATACCGTTAGAAACGCCGGAACTTGCAGTCCTAATAAACGAAAATTCTTCCGTTATTGAAAGAAACGGCGATTCATAAGCAAGCACCGGTTTTTTATCTGTGCCGCGGACTCTAACTTTAAAGGCGGTAGTTTCGCCAAGTTTATATTCTTTGTCATTTACACTAACCGACAAAAAGCTGGTGCGCTTGTCCTTTGCCCAAAACAAAGGCTCCCATGAATTCTTTTTGTCTACATCAGCCAAATAGTAAAAAAGAAACCGCCCTACTTTTTCGTCAATAGAAAGTCTTGCCCTGCTGTCATAAAATTCAGCGGCGGATAACTGCGGCATACTAAAGACAAACAAAACAAAAGCTGCCGGAATATAAAAGAATCTGTTTTTTGTTTTCATATTACCAATCCCTTGTGTCTATGCCTTCATAAGAATTTAATGTAGATATAAGACGGTCCATCATTTCAAGTGCTGTTGTTTTTATGGATAGCAAGCGGATAACCACATCTGCATCATTGCCTGATTGTACAGATTGCGAATTCTGTACCGGTTGGCTGGGGTTTGCAGAATTTTTGTTGTCTATGTAAGGGGCAATCCTATTTTGATATGCCTCAATTGCTTCATCATAATTTTGCCTGGTTTCTTTATCTTTTGCCTTTGTTTCACTAGTTTCAGGTTGTGCTGTCTGTTCTTGCCGTTGTTCTACCAAATATTCATCTTTGGAAGTTTTTAACAAAGCCAGCAATTCCTTTTCTATCTTTTTTTGTTTTATCAATGCAATACGGTTGGTAGAGGCTTCATACTTATGGCTTTCTGTGTAATATAGAATGATAGTTTCAAAAACTTCTTCTGCAATTTCTAATTCGCCTAATGCATAATAACATTCACCAATCCAATATATTGCTGCGGCTTTATTATTGTAGTTTATGCTCTTGCTGTCGTATCGGTCTGATATTTGCCAAGAATCACGATCCGGCGAACTTAAATATTTTGTTTCTAAAATTATGCTGTCGGAGTAAGCTCTAAAAAGCGGCAAGGCATCTGCAAAACGGTTCAAATAGAATAAAGAACGCGCCTTATGATAAGGTATTTCGGGAGCCCTTATTGAGTTAGGATCTATCCGCAGTATCTCGTCAAGATCTTTTAAAGAATCGTAATAAAGCCCGCCTGATAATTCAGAAATAGCAATCCAAAACTGTATCTCTGCCCGCTCAATATTATTTGTCGATTTTTGTTGAACAGAGCGGAAAGCTGTAATTGCTTCTGACCATTTTCCGTTGCCGTAAAGTTGTACCGCCTTATCCATATCAGTTTTTTCTGAATTTGCCTTAGGTTTACTGTCGAAAAACGAGTTTAACAAATCCTGCGCAAAAGCAACTTGAGTAAATAAACATAATATGATTGCGAGTTTTATTTTCATTACACACTTCCAATACTTCTATCGGCAAGTCAAGATAGAAACTTGATGTTTTTTTAAGCCTTAAACATTTTTGTGGTTCCAATCATAATATATTAGGAATATTTAATTTGTTTGCCAATGTCTGTAATGAAGCTTTCAGATGAATTGCGGCATGTCAAATATGAAGACAATATTTTAAAACTTCTCTCGAAAGATACAACGGTGGTTTATGACCATAACAAAGTAAATTATAATGATGAGTATCTTGCATGGGTGATAGATTTTGATATTCCGTTTACCAACAATTTGTCGGAGCGAAGTCTCTGTGATGCAAAATCTAAAATAAAAATATCAGGACAATTTCAAAATGAAAAGACAGCATCTTATTATGCCAATATTAAATCCTATATTGAAACATGTAACCGAAATGGCTTTGATACGGATTTTACGCCCTGCACAGACTTTGCACGGGTAATCCTCTTGCATTGAGCGAAATCCAAAACTCAAAATTGGGGCTGTGAATAGTAACAATTTTAATGCGCTCGCCCAGCCCGATTGATGATATTGATTGATGTTGAATATCAAAATATGGTATTTTATAATTTGATAAACGTTTATAACTTTGGACTTTTTCGCATCTTGATATTTTTCAAAATATCCCCTAAAATTAAATAATGAAGAATATTTTGTTAGCGACACAAATTCCACTTTACCCAATGTCGCAGGTCTGCACGAAAACCGCCGGGAAAACATTTCGTCATTTGCACGGGATCACTAAATCTCTTTAATGATTTTTTCAATAGTCCGATATATAGTGTTGCTAAAATATTACCCATAGGCGGATATAAGTACTAGGATTACGAGGAAGAAAATATGGCAGAAATAATCAATGAGAATTTTGATGCTGAATATGACACGGATGATGATAGTAGCGTGTTTATTAGAAAGATGAAGATCAACGACTGTACATATATTTATATACCGGTTGCAGTGAAGCCCGCAAAGCGTTTTGTTGGTTAGGGGGTAGAGAAGACATGGCGTTTATTGATGTTGTCGAATGGAACGATGCAAAAAACGATATTTTTGCATGGAAATTCGGACAAAATAAGAATAATAATCTAAGCACTTTTACACAACTTATTGTAAGAGAGTCGCAAGAAGCGATTTTGTTTACCAAAGGGCAAATACTTGGAAAATTTGGTCCGGGAAAACATACACTAAATACCGAAAATTTGCCGATTTTGCGTAATCTTTTTGGGATTCCTTTTGGTGGTAAGAATCCGTTTATGGCTGAGATTTGGTTTGTCAACAAGACTGCACCTCTTACTATTGATTGGAGAACGGATACAATGCGTTTTCGTGATCCTGAATATGGGGAAATGGTGCCGTTAATGGCTGCTGGGCGTTATGGACTTAAAATTGAAGATGCTGAACGCTTTTTGGTGCAATTGGTTGGTACACTCACACAGTTTACAGCAAGTGAGCTAACAGATCATTTTCAAGGTGAATTAATTTCAAAAACAAAAAGCATTATTATATCGTTTATGCAAACAAATCAAGTTGGTATTACCACTATTTCTGCTCGTCTTGATGATCTTTCAAAATTCCTTTCATTACCGATGAAAGAGTTTTGGGAAAACTACGGAATGTTGTTAACCGGTTTTTATATTACATCGGTTGACCTTGATGAATCAACTGCGGATGGTAAAAAGATCGCTGCCGCATTAAGCGATCGCTCAGCGCAAAATATTGCCGGTTATACATGGCAACAAAAACAGGGGTTTGGTGTGGCAGGCGCTGCCCTTACACAAGGCGGCGATATGGGTATTCTTGGAGCTGCTGCAATGACAGGAATGTTAGGCGGCGGCGGAGCAGGTATAGGACAAGCAATGATGCAGCCTGTGCCTCAGATGGGTGGCTTTCAAGCCGGTGGATTTGCAGGGGGTGGTGCATCTCAAGGCCGAAAAGAAGTATTTTGCGCTAAGTGTGCTAAAAAATATCCCACCACATCAAAGTTCTGCCCGCATTGCGGCAACCCATACAGTCCATGTCCACGTTGTGGTAGCGACAATCTTCCCGGCAGTAAGCGTTGTGTTTCGTGTGGATCGGAACTATTTCAGCAAAATGCAATGGGTGGCGGCTTTGGTGATGCTTGTTCTCGTTGCGGTGCGGCGGTAACACATGGTGTAAAGTTTTGCCCTAGTTGCGGAAATAAGGTTGGCTAATCATGACAAAATTACAATCGTTTGTATTTAGAATTATACTTTTTCTTTTTGGTGCAGGTATCATTGCGCTCGCTTTTTATCTGATTAATGGCGAAAACGATCTTTCACAGATAGATAAGTTTACATGGATTTCGATAGCAATAATGTATGTAGCGTTTTTCTGTCCATTTTTCTTTTCGCACATCACAATAGGTAATTTTTCTGTAAAAATACCTAATTTGGCATTAGTCTGGACGGCACTATTACTTTATATCGTTATTTCTATTGTCATAATAATTTTGCTTAACACATATCATATTTCTTTTAACATGGCAGTTATAGTCCAAGCCATTTTGGTGTTTTTATTTGCAATTGATATTTATTTCTCATATTTCGCATCAACTCATGTTCATAATGTTGCTGTAGAAGAAGCAAATACGCGCCAATATATTAGCGATGCAAAAACAAAGGCTGCAAATCTTATTCTAAATGTTCAGGGTTTAACTACAGAGTATGAGCAAATCCAGAAAACGATTTTAAAATCACTTGAAGATATAAAATATATGTCGCCTGTTTCCGGTAATGCGGGAACAGATTTAGAACTAAAAATTATTGCATCTATAAATTCGCTATCGCAATATTGCGAAATGATTTCGGAAGGCGGACATCCATCAAAATTTGAAAACGAAGCAAATAATTTACAACTGCTTATAAAACAAAGAAAATTGGTTCGTAATTGAATATTCACAAGTTCCGAATAAAAATAGGAGTGTTTTATGACAGGGAAGGTTTTTGCAGAGTCAACAAATCTGCATCAAGATCAAGCGCGTATTCTTTTTGATTATTATAAAAAAGCTGCGGAAAAAATAGTTAAGGAAGAAACAGATTTAGAGACATCTATCGAAACTGCAAAGCTAGCAATTGTGCAAGCGGATAAAGACAAGACAAAAGGAATCATTATTACAGCAGTTTTTCCTGTAGTTGCACTGATCTTGGGTTTGGTCGCATATCCTGTGTTGTTTATTGTTGCTTTAGGAGCGATCTGGGGTATAGTTACCATAGTAAAAGCAAAAAAAGCAAAAACAGAAGGTGAAACACACATACAAGGGTTTGAAGAAGCCTTTCGTGACATAAGGCGTGATTATAGTGTAAAAAAGCTTGGCGTTATATATGTGCCCATTGCAACAAAAGTGCCATTTGAAGATAAAAGTTTTGTTGTTGATCACACGGGTTTAGTTGGTAACACGGATTTTAATATGTCCGTAGTGCATAAACCGGAAGAACTATTAGCATCTCTTTCAAGTCTTGATGGAAGTATACAGGAAGCTCCAATTGTAGAAAGTGCTGTAGATGTCGAAGAACTCGACACATCAGATTATTCTACATCTATGCAAAATATAAAACTTTATGATTACATGGGAAAAATAGATCGTCAAATACGCAATATTCGGTATTTGTTAAACGATAGTGATAAGGTTGCTCTTTCATTACCTGTAATATTACCAAAAAGTAAGAACGCAGACTTTATAAAAGAGTACACAACATCTGATACGGCAGATTTTCCTGTGCTATCAGTGTTTAATATTGACGGATTCAAAGAAAAAATTGATACGTTTTATTCCTTAAATGATATGCGAAAATCATTTGAACGCAGTACTAGCGAAAATCAAATAATGTATTTCAAAAAACTTATCGGTCGTCTAGCTGAATCAGTACAAATACTAAGCCGTACAAAAATGAATGGCTCCAGCAAGTTGATTGATTATTCCAATAATATACTTTCAACAGTACTCAAGGCATCGTTTAATCAATACTCTCCAGCAATCGAAGCAGAAGAAATTGAACGTATACGCAATGCCAGTTTTGATTATCAGGACTCAGTTGACGACTACACTCCATTCTCTTTAAAATCAAGCTCCCGTGTAAAATACGATCTCTTCTCAACAGCATGGATTGCAGAAGACCAAACAAGAACATCGATACCTTTTGGTATGCATCAAATTCAAGAAGAAATTTTAGCCCCTGTTATTCAAAATTTAATGGCTGAAAATCGCATAGAGCGTCTAAAAATTTACAACGGTATAAAAGATCAAAAAATTGATTATCTTAATCAATGGCATCGTGATACTGAAGATTTCTACGGAAGGAACCGAGCAGAAGCTGCAGATTTAATCAACAGAATGAGAGAATCGTATGCGGATTATGTGCGTTCGCTTAACACGTATAAGGCTCTAGTTGAAACTCAAAATACAATGGCAAAGAATCGTTCACTTGAAAGCACTGAGGTTTTGCAACAAAACAAAGAGGCTGAAGTAATTGCAGGATTTGAAATGCAAGCGGCTAGCTTCAATCAGAAACAAGAAGAGTTTAGTGACTTCGTGGACAGGCTTAAGGAGAACATTGATGAGAAAGCAGCTCAATTCGGGTATATTCCATACTATGAAGCTACATTACGAGACAATGAGTATCGTGATATTGCACGTTCCACAGATCAAATACAAGATATAGATCCTAGACGGAAAAAACTCATTGCAATTAGTCCTTATGTTGCACGTTTTGCAGCATTACCGCCAGAACCAAGTGTTGAACAATCAATGTATGATGATTTTTCTATAGATCTATTAAAGGAAGCGGCGGACATAGAAGATCAAACAAATTTTACACAGCAGCAACAGGAAAATATAGCAGAACAGGTATCTGAGAGAACTGAAAACTACGATCAAGTTCCAAAAACTACAGACAATGAAGAACCAAAAGGTTTGACTGACGATGATTTAAATGATAATGATAACGATGAGGAGGATAAATAAAAAGTGGCAAACCTCAATTTCAACGTTGATACAACCCCTATGGCTAATACGGTAAACTCCGTAAAAGGTCATGTGAATGCTACAACGGTGGCTGTAACTGCAATGGAAGCGGCAGTTATAGCAACAGAACGCCAAGCATCACAAACAATCTGTGATAATGTTGATAACGGCTTTTATGTTATGATAAAATCCCAGATTAGCCAGAAGGCCGTTGCAGCGTATTCAGAAATGACTACAAAGCAAATGACTCTTTTTCAGCTTGCAAAGGCTTTAGATGGTGTAAAAAGACAGATGGAAGCTGATTTTAACATGGTAAGTAAACGATACAACAAGCTATTTCAATCACTTAACAAGGCATTGGAGACTCGTGTTAAAGAAATTGATAGACCCGCCATGCATCTAGCACAGATAAAAAAAACTCTCGTTTTTGACAAAATAAAAGATAATAGTTCGTTAGTATTAAGCGTTTCAAACGAGTCGCCGTTTACAGCACAAACAGCTCTAGTAGGAAAGCTTAAACAAAAAGCAAAGCAAACAATGCAAACACTAGGATCTTCTGTACTTGATGACCAATCATATAGTGGAAAAGTTGAGAGTATACTAGAAACACGAGTGCTGGCAAACATGAATGCAGAAGATAAATCCGACATCTGTTTTTTACCGGCTATTTGGGCATCAACAGAAAGCATTCTTAATAGAGATGATTTTATTGAATCTGCGTATACCGCAAAAGCACCTTCATGGCAAAATACAGCACCGCTAATTGAAACAATAACTTCGGCAAAAGATACCTTCAAATGGGAGCCTGTAAATGACACAGAGAGGGAAGCTATAAAAAATGCATTTAACAGTCTTTGCGAAAAAGAAAATCTTAGCGAACGTGAGGCGAAGGAAATAAAGCGTCTTTTTGAGCAATCACACTGGGATGTTGCAATGACGGAATGGGTAGGTAAGTTATGAGCTATACTCAACGTTATCAGGACTCAATAACAGTATCAGGTTCAAAAACAGTTTCATATCCTAAGAGCGAAAACGGAGGCAGTCATACCGTTCATTATTCTGAGACTGTTCCTCTTGATATTACGATTAACGTGTTGACAGAACCATTTGATAACAGTGTAGATAATACGAATCGTTCTATCGATATTTTAACCGGTGCTGTTGTCGCTATGAATGCATCGCAGTGTGCTGCTATTGAGCAAACCGCAAAGGAAGTTTCCACTCATATTATTGACGGTTTCTTTGGGACAATTAAAACAGAATTATCACAACAAATACAAGCATTAGACAGTGCTATTAAAGCCGGTTTTGGACTGATTGCTGAACAGGGTAAGGCAGTAAATGCTCAAAAAAGCGTTATGGAAGGTGATTACAACAGAATAAGCTCACGGTATGTAACTCTATTTAACGACCTTGATAAAGAATGTTACAAGCGTATACATGCGCTTGATGAGCAATCTTTTAATTTATCAGAAAAAGTTCAAAGAGCACTTCTTTCCCAGACGGCCGGTAATGATGCAGCAAAAAATTTACTGATAATTTTGGAAGAGTCTACATCAAAGGCAATGATCGCCGTTTCCACTATGAACCGTAAAACCAGCGAAATATTAAATACCCTGCATGATTATATTACACAAGAAACACGAATAGCAAACCTAATAAATTCATTCCTATATGATAATGCTGTAAAAAACAACAATGACTTGTTTATTTCGATTATATTTTCGCAAAGTTCCGACATTAATGCCCAAAGTAATATCGAAAATTGTGCTATTCCGGAATTTATAACTGATACAGGAAGAAGCGCAATTTCAAAACAAGCAATAAGTTTTAGCTCAAATATTTCAAATAATAATTGGTGTGCAATTCACGAAAATGAAAAGGAATTAATTAATCGCGAGTTTAATTCTCTTTGTGAATCTTATTTTTCACAAAGTAATGATGTTCAAAATCGTGTATATAAAACAATGATTGAATTATGGCAGAAGAGCAATTTACAGACGTTGAAATCGACAGTGACTAATCGAACGTCAATATAAGGGGTTGAAATGAAAGAATTAAAAGAAATCCGCATTGGAGAAGCAATCGTTGGATTGAAAGACAATCTAGTAAAAAGCACAATCCTACCAAAAACAAGTTCGGAGCTTGAACGTGATATTAATGTTCAAGGTAATGTAACAATAGAGGGTGCTGTTTACGCACGGAACTTAATTATTGATTCCGGCCCCGCAGAGTTTTTGAGTGCAGTTTATGCTCATAATGAACTGCATATCAAAAATGATGCATCCGATACTATCTATTTCCATAAGGCGGTAGCGTCAAATGATAGTGTTGTTTCATTATTAGTGAAGGGTCGCTCCATTTTTGGTGCCGATATAAATGCGCTGAATGTAAAATTAAAAAACTGTTTTGTAGCCGGAAGTATTTTTGCAAACGAAATACAACTGGAGAATTGTATTGTTCTTGGTGGATGTTTTGCATCAAAAAAGTTTACGCTACAAAATGTAATTATAGGCACTTTTAATGCACCTGAAGTATCTGCCGGAGGCATTAATTTCCTTCTATATCCTACAGCATTTTCTGTAGAACCCATAGCATGTTTACCCGGCACAGAGTTTTATAATATTGCTTTAGCAGATCTTGGATCCTTATACAAAAATATTCCGGAAAAAAATAACACAGGGAAAATAAAACTTAACATTGAAGCTGATACCCAGCGTACTGTATTAGTTGATGATAATGACACAAAAATACTTTTGCATAGCTACTCTGTTGCATCAAGGATTTTGGTTAGTGATTTAATAGATATGGATAATCTTGAAAATCATTTTTTAATAATCTCGGCAAGTCTTGGTTCACAAATTCTAAAAACATATTCACTACAAAAAGAAGATGGTAGTAAAAGTGAAGACTTGACTGTTACAAATGTAGCAGATTTTTTCTTTAAAATTCTTACTGGGTCAATTCAAATAAGTGATTTAAATGGTAGTATATCTTTTGATGACTTGAAACAGAAGTATTTATGAAGTATTTATACTACATCATAACCACTCTCGAAAAGCGTGAGCATGCCGCACTGTCTAACTACTATACGCAAATCTTAAGAGTGTGCCTTTAGTTAGTGATTGAAAATAATATTTACATTATTACTGTGGAGATATAGTATAATTCCATTCTCCGTGAAATTTATGCGGTTTTATGTTGATTAAATTATAATCTTCATCTTTGACAATTTTTTTTGTTTCATATGTATTTTTATCAAG
>BTID01000201.1:0-1552 GCA_036245275.1 Termitinemataceae bacterium | reverse complement strand
TGGAGCATATCACTTGACGACCGCTATCCTCCTACAGCATTTGTCGCGGTAATGAAAAGGAAAGTCGGTTCAGACCCTGAAGTAACAATAAGGCAATCTTTTGTTCCTGTTGCAAATAAACAAACCGAAATTACTTTATCTGTTGACTTATCAAAAACAGCGCGGATAATCTACAATGCGGTAGATTTTAAAGCCATAGGTGACGAAGCAAACAGGACAGAAAACTGGTATATGGCAAATGATATTACATTGCCGAATGACGAAAACGGCTGGGTGGGTCCTACAGATTATGTGGGTAAGTTCTATGGTAACGGTAAAACTATAAAAAATTTGAAGCTTATAAGAACAGATGTCAACAGTACTGGACCCAATGGCGATTATAATAAATCAGGTCTTTTTGCCGGGGTTTCAGGTAGTGCAGAACTTAGTGATTTTACAATCGAAATTGTAACACCGTCTCCATTGCAAATGGCGGCGAGCACATATTTTGGCGGCGTTGTCGGCTTTATAACCGGTGATGTAGGTAATATAAAGATAAAAAATATTACGGTAAACGGCGATCTAAAATATGGTGCAATGCAGAACGATAATGACTGGCTTATAGTTGGCGGTTTATTGGCTCAAATTGATACGACATCAGGAACTGTAACTATTGAAAATTGTGTTTCCAATTTGAATATCGAAGCGAATATCGGAGACAAGAATACCACTACTGCATATATTAATGCAGGAGCAGGCGGTCTTGTTGGTCATCTATGTTATGGCACTGCTACAATTAAGAATAGCTATGCTACGGGGAATATAACATTTACAAATTCCGGTGATAAAGCAGTGTTTGCAGGCGGTCTTATTGGAGCTGTGGCGTTTAACGAGCCATCAAAAACTGCAAATTACACAATTTCTAACTGTTATGCATCGGGAACAGTAACTCTTTCGGGTAGCGCAACAACAACAAAAAATATAAGCGGCGGCAACTTAATCGGCGGAGCTTCGAATCCAGATGCCAATACCTACGGCACAGCCTCTATTGCAAACTCTGCCGCTCTTGGCAATACAGTTTTAGTAAGCGGTGCAACAGCAACACGCGGGCGTGTACTAGGCAGCACAGTATCGCAGGTAACACTTGCCAACAACATCGCTAACGGCGCAATGTTAGTTGGAACAGATTCGTCCAACAATGCTGTGGTTACAGACGGTATTTTAACCAATACCAATGGGCTTAATGTAAACTTAAGCAGTGGTCACAGTGCTATATTGGATGTACTAAATGCAGGCTACGGCGCAAATCCCGTATGGGAATACAAAAACGGTGCAGCATTGCCCAGCTTGAAGTAGAAACAACTTTTTCGTCTTAGAACAAAGCCGCCCCGCAAGGGGCGGCTTATTTGTTACACGCCCAGCGACATAAGTTTTTTCTTAGCTTCCTCCAGGTCGCGGCAGTTGTTTAGAATGTTCAGGACATCATTACGCTCTTCCCTTTTGCCTTCCCTTTTGCCTTCCCTTTTGCCTTTTTCGATGCCTTCTTTTTGCCAAAATTTAGCAAAATCTGTGT
>BTID01000200.1:0-1577 GCA_036245275.1 Termitinemataceae bacterium | reverse complement strand
AAGAACTCAAAGACATTTTCTCTTACTATGCAAACGACTTAGGACTTGTAAATGCTCTTACAATGCGCGGCGACTTCCAAAAAGACCCAAAAACCGGCGATGTTAAAACATCAACAGGCGGCGATTTCGAACATGCAAATCAGCTTATCGAATATTTCCACAAAGAATTCCCAAATGTAGGGCTCTGTTGTGCAGGCTATCCGGAAAAGCACCTTTTAGCTCCCAGTATCGAAGACGACATTAAATGGCTTAAAGCAAAACAAGATGCAGGTGCCGAAGTTGTAATGTGCCAGACCTGCCATGACGTTCCCGCTTACGAAAAATGGGTAGCACAATGCCGCAAAGCCGGTATCAAAATCCCGTTTGTAATTGGAATTATGCCTATTCTTAACCGCAGAAATGCTATCGACATGACAATTCCTGGTTGTATCCCTGTAGAGCTTTCAAACCTCGTAGGCAAATACAGCCCGCCGCCGCCCCCTCCAAAGTCAGCACCGCAAGAAGCGCAGGACCTCTGGGCAGGTGTTGCAAAGAAATACGAAGCCGAACTCGAAAAATACGGCATGGAATACACAATCAAGGAAGTACAACGCTACCTGAATACAGACCTTCAGGGTGTTCACTTCTATGCTCTTAACAAAGCAGAAAAAGTTGCCAAAATCGTTCACGACGGCGACCTTATCAACTTAGTAGCAAAGAGCAAGTAAATTTTTAAGAGGGTTAAGGAGGGGGAAAAGTCCCCCTCGCTCCAAACCCCGCCCCGCACAGGTGCGGGTTGCGGTGTTTTACGCTACCCCCTTTTTGCAGTACGGCACATTTATAGGAGTAGGTATGGCAAAAGAGCTTATCAAAATAAAAGGAAAATATTACCTTGTTGATGATAAAACAGGCGATGTGTTTGAAGTTATTTTGCAAAATAAAATTAATGACCCTGCTCTTTTAAAAGTGGCCTTATTACAAGTCATTCAGCTAAAGGATTCAAAAATCAAAAACGGCTCATAGAGCTGCATATTTCAAAGTAAAAGTATAGGAGAAAATAAAATGGCAAAAGGATCAGACGCAGTTAAAAAATTTCCGGGATCGGATATCGAAGTTGCACAGGCAGTGTATCCGGAACACGCTTACAACATCGATGAAATCGCAAAAAAGTTGGATATTCCGGAAAAGTACATCGAACATTACGGCAAATACAAAGCCAAAATCGACTACAACTATCTTACCAACGAACTTAAATCTAAAAAAGACGGAAAACTTATTCTAGTTACAGCTATCACCCCGACACCGGCAGGCGAAGGCAAGACAACAACAACAGTTGGTGTTTCAGACGGCCTTGCAAAACTCGGTAAAAAAGTAGTTGTAGCACTCCGCGAGCCTTCTTTAGGACCGGTATTCGGCGTAAAAGGCGGTGCGGCAGGCGGCGGTTGGGCACAGGTTATCCCAATGGAAGACATCAACCTGCACTTTACAGGTGACTTCCACGCAATCGGTGCAGCAAACAACCTTCTTGCGGCAATGATCGACAACCACATCTATCAGGGCAACAAGTGCAATATCGACCCGCGCAAAATTATATGGCA
>BTID01000199.1:0-1602 GCA_036245275.1 Termitinemataceae bacterium | reverse complement strand
ACGAAAACGGTGAACCGGTAAATGATAGAGAACCTACACAGCTTGCACCCGAAGAAAACTATCCGAATGTCTTTGATCCTTTTGACTCTAACGAATATTTCTACGGCACGGAATTTGCAGATGCGCAAATTGGTTCACCAGTTGATTACGCAGAGTCATCATTGCCCAGCTACGAACCACCGGCTGCCGGTATGGTGGAGATTAATGAAGCTGACTTAGTTTATGTTGACGAAAACGGTGAACCGGTAAATGATAGAGAACCTACACAGCTTGCACCCGAAGAAAACTATCCGAATGTCTTTGATCCTTTTGACTCTAACGAATATTTCTACGGCACGGAATTTGCAGATGCGCAGCTCGGTTCACCAGTTGATTATGCAGAATCATCACTGCCCAACTCCGAGCCTCCGGCCGCCGGTATGGTGGAGATTAATGAGGCTGACTTAGTTTATGTTGACGAAAACGGTGAACCGGTAAATGACAGAGAACCTACACAACTTACTCCTGAAGAAAATTATCCGAATGTCTTTGATCCTTTTGACTCTAACGAATATTTTTACGGTACTGAATTTGCAGATGCACAAATTGGTTCACCAGTTGATTACGCAGAGTCATCATTGCCCAGCTACGAACCACCGGCTGCCGGTATGGTAGAGATTAATGAAGCTGACTTAGTTTATGTTGACGAAAACGGTGAACCGGTAAATGATGGCGAACCCATACAGCTTGCACCCGAAGAAAACTATCCGAATGTCTTTGATCCTTTTGACCCTAACGAATATTTCTACGGCACGGAATTTGCAGATGCACAGCTCGGTTCACCAGTTGATTATGCAGAATCATCACTGCCCAGCTCAGAGCCTCCGGCTGCCGGTATGGTAGAGATTAATGAGGCTGACTTAGTTTATGTTGACGAAAACGGTGAACCGGTAAATGATAGAGAACCCACACAGCTTACTCCCGAAGAAAACTATCCGAATGTCTTTGATCCTTTTGACCCTAACGAATATTTCTACGGCACGGAATTTGCAGATGCACAGCTTGGAGTTCCGGCTGACCAAGCTGATTCTTCATTGCCTTATGCAGAACCCGGTATGAGCGGTGTTATAGACCTTGTTGACGGTCAATGGGTTTTAAAAGGCGATGACGGCGACCGCATAGTAGGTAATGAACTGCCTCCTGAGGCATTTTTCCCGGGACAGACTCCTATAGAAGGAGGTCTTGGCAGTTTAGCTGATGCGGCACTCTTACCGGGCTTTGATCGCGGTGATGTTTCCTTACCCTATGCAGAACCCGGCATGGAAGGCGTCCTTATGTTGGAAGACGGTGTTTGGGTGCTAAAAGATAATTAAGGCGAGGACCATCTTATCACAAGCACCTTACCTCCGGAAGATAATTATCCGGGATTGCAGCCTTATGAAAATGATTACGCCGCTTTAGCGGATGCCGCCGCACTTCCTAATGCTGACCAAGCTGATTCTTCATTGCCTTATGCAGAACCAGGTCTGTACGGTATGCTTGAACTGTCAGCTGGTCAACGGGTTTTAGCAGGCAGCGACGGCGATACTCATCTCTTAGGTAACGAATTGCCTCCTGATATAT
>BTID01000198.1:0-1703 GCA_036245275.1 Termitinemataceae bacterium | reverse complement strand
CTACCGGAAATTCTTCCCCTTCCCCCTCACACTAATTCGTAATATAATAAAATAAAAATGAACATTTTAAAATTAATTCATTATCATGATTTAATTCCGCGTCTGTTTGAATTGTTTCCACGTAAAAATGCCGAAGGCTTGCTTGTGCAGCCTGATCCTTACAGCCTAAAACGCTTAGGCAAAGATGCCATTGCCGGCCTGATTGTCGGAATTGTGGCATTGCCGCTGGCTATGGGATTTAGTATTGCAGCAGGAGGGACACCGGCGCAGGGGCTTTACACATCAATTGTTGCCGGTTTTTGTATAAGCGCATTCGGCGGCAGCAAGTTCCAAATCGGCGGACCGACAGGTGCTTTTGTTGTGATCATCGCAGGAATTATAGCGCGGCATGGATTTCCCGGATTAGTGGCGGCAACTATGATTGCCGGTATTATGCTTGTGCTTATGGGGCTTTTCGGGCTTGGAAAATTTATCAAATATATTCCGTATCCTGTAACAACCGGTTTTACCACCGGAATCGGTGTTCTGATTTTTTCGCAGCAGATAAAAGATTTTTTTGGATTGCGTATTCCTAACATCTCCCCTGACTTTGTGACAAAATGGATTGAGCATTTCCGCTTTGCCTCGACAATCGATCTTGCAACAAGCATAGTTGGTGCGGGGACATTTCTTCTTATTATTGTTATACGAAAATTTTTTCCGCGCCTTCCAAGTGCTGTAATTGGAATTTTGGCGCTGACACTTATAGCATATTTTTTTAATTTTTCGGTGGAAACTATAGGCACAAGGTTTGGCGGTGTTCCCTCCAGATTGCCTGAGTTTAAAATACCTTTTATAAGCTGGGCTGTTATTGCTGATGTGTTCCCTGATGCCGTTACTATAGCTCTTTTAGCTGCAATTGAATCGCTGTTATCTGCAGTTGTATCAGACAGCATGACAGGCGATAGACACAATTCAAACACAGAGCTTGTAGCGCAAGGACTAGGCAACATTGCCAGTTCGGTTTTCGGCGGCATACCTGCTACAGGAGCTATTGCACGTACAGCGACAAACATAAAATCCGGCGCGGAAAGCCCTGTCGCAGGAATTGTACACGTTGTAGTACTAGTGATGTTTGTACTGTTTTTAGCGCCGGTAACATCGGCAATTCCGCTTGCATGTTTGTCCGCCGTTTTAATTGTTGTCGCTTGGGATATGAGCGGTCTTGCAAGGTTCTTTCGCATAACGCGCACCGCACCAAAAAGTGATACCGCCATACTAATTACAACTTGCCTGTTGACGATTTTATTCGGGCTCACCCTTGCTGTAGAAGTAGGCGTTGTGCTTGCCATCTTTTTGTTTATGCACCGTATGATCGAAATTGCACAAATCAAACCGCAAAATGATGATATTATCGCGCAGCTTGCCTATGGTGATATTGCACCTGCAACACGCGAATCAATAAAGGCACTCTACAGAAAAGATATAGAGATTTACGAAATAGCCGGTCCCTTCTTTTTTGGTGTTGCCGATATGCTGCAAAACACCCTGCGCAACCTTGCTAGAACACCCAAAAAGATAGTTTTGCGTATGCATGATGTACCTGCGGTTGATTCAACCGGCATAGCTGCGCTGGAATCGTTTTTCCTAGGCTGTCAAAAACGCAAGATACGCCTTGTAATTTCCGAAATCCACGATCAGCCCAAAACGGCACTTGAAAAATC
>BTID01000197.1:0-1708 GCA_036245275.1 Termitinemataceae bacterium | reverse complement strand
TGTTTTTAAATTCGTTGACAAAATCAATATCAGAAAATAAAAGCAGTTTGCTGTTAGAAAAAATAAAAAAAATAGGCAAAGAAGAACAATCGCAAATAACGGCATTTGTAGATGCAGTCATTCGAGGAAATATAAAAATTTTTACGGAGGTAATAAAAATGGAAGACTTCAGAACAGTGGCAGAATCAATTCGAGACACAGATTTTGCTAAATTTTGGCAAAACGAAGGCATTGAAAAAGGCATTGAAAGAGGCATCGAAAAAGGCATTGAAAAAGGCATCGAAAAAGACAGACGGGATGTCCTGAACATTTTAAACAACTGCCGCGACCTGGAAGAAGCTAAGAAAAAACTGATGTCGATGGGTGTGTAACAAAAAAAAAGCCGCCCCTTGTGGGGCGGCTCTGTTCTAGGTGCCGTGCACCTTTTTCTTGTTATGTGCTATTTCAGCGTTGGGTAACCCGTTGTTGCGATATTGCTAAAGTCCCATACACTTGTGCTAAAGCCTAAACCGTTAGGCGACGCTGCCGTCCATGTAGATGCACTTTTAAAACCTGTTGCATCGTTTACTTTACTTGCCCCATCTTTGTCGGAGGCATCATTGGTTACAGCATAAGTCCCTCCGCTATTCATTGATATAGTGCTAAGCGCATAGTTATTGGTAAGCGTCTCGGTGTTTTTATCGCTGCCGATAACACGTCCAATTTTAACCGCTACGCTGCCGGTAGTAGTGCAAGTTATGCTCGATAAAAGCGACGCGTTGTTCGTTACAACTTTACCGGAGTTAGCGATTTCACCAATTATTCCGCCTGCGCGTAAATAACTGTTACCGCTTGCGCTTTGCACCGAGATAGAACCGGTTGCGTAACATTTATCAACCTTTACCTCTGCAGCATTTTCATGTGCAAGCCCGATAATGCCGCCTACGCGCATATACATACCATTACCGCTACCTGTAACAACGATGTTATTATTCGAATAACAGTTAATAATTTGAACAGTCCCTGTACTTGCAGGTGTTGCCGTGCCGATAAAGCCGCCAATGCCGCCATTAGCGGTAACAGCGTTTGCAGTTACCGCTAAGTCTGAAACACAGTTTTCAATTATCACCGTCGTTGAAGCACTCGTCATAACTTCACCTATAAAACCGGCAATGCAAAATGTAGCAGCGGAACTGGCATAGTTAAGCTCGCCCTCAACAGTAACTCCGCTAATCCTTATCTCTCCGCCTGTAATGGTTTTCACTGCTCCAACAAGCCCGCCAAATAAACTTCCTCCAGTCATTACAATTCCGCCCGGAACATCCGTGCTTACTTCAAGCGTAAAATTTTTGATAATTGCCCCTACACCAAGAGTAGCGAACAGACCGGTATCACCGCTTTGTTTTTTAAGCACCAAATTTTTAACTGTCTTTCCATTGCCATCAAATGTTCCCTTGTAGCCGCTAGGTCCGTCCCATGCTTCGGCTCCGCTTACTTCCGCTAGATCAATATCATTTGCCAAGAACCAGTTTACGTTTTTGTTTTCAGTCTGTCCTAGTGCTAAGAAGCCTTGCGCGTTAAAAATCATGCGAGCCATTGCACTTGTCATCTGTAGAACATTGCCGGTTTTTTGGGCTGGGTTTACGGGGAATGACTGCCTGTATGTTGCGCCGCCTTTACTAGCAACCGCGACAAATGCTGTGGGTGTTATGCGGTCGTCAAGTGTGAT
>BTID01000196.1:0-1784 GCA_036245275.1 Termitinemataceae bacterium | reverse complement strand
ATGACGGAATGGAAAAATGGACAGCCCCGACAAACTTTTTAGAAAAGATTGAATTGAGCGGCACATTTTCGCAATACACGCCAAAGTTTGAATACGAATTGATAGACTTAAACAAATACGACAAACCTGACTTATTAAAATTTGGCGATATGCTTTCGTTAGTTTTGTTAGTTGACAAAATCCGAAACCCCGAAGATATAAAACTATTCAACGCTATATCAACAGATTATATTAAAAATACAACTTTTAATATCCCTGAAAATCTAAAGAAATTACTTGCAGACGTTATCAGAGCCTTGCTCTTGAAAATAAATGTACCGCAAGAAGAAATAGAAATTTTCACAGAAAAAATTAACCAACGCAGGAGTAACATTATGTTTGATTTTGAAGGTTTATCAGGTTACGACGTACAAGAAACTCGCAGGCTAGCACGGCAGGAAGGTTGGCAGGAAGCAGAACAAAAAGCCTCACAAAAAGAAAAAGCCATTGCCGATTATTTACGCACACAGGGCATATCTGATGAGTTAATAAAAAATGCAATGAGCGTACAGCCAAAGTAGCTGCCGCAACAGAAAGAATGGTCAGGATTGAACAGTAGCGGGATGACCAAAACGCGGAAAACATGGAGGCAGTTGCAAAATTTGATATTTTGCAACTGCCTCCATGAACATCATCCGGAAATGGGCATCTCTGGGGAAAAAACACAGCCTCAGACTCAAACGCCGCATACTGAGCTGGAGGTTTGCGCAGCATCTTGAGGCAGTCCTCGTGCTCTGACGCTTCATGCTTTTGCCCTGAGTGGTTCCCTTACCCCCCTTTACATGCTTGCCGCATTTGTGCTAAGGTACCGCTAATGGGTCTTGACTTGCCATGGCTGACCGCCGTTGTTCCAACGGCGGTCAGCCATGGCAGGAAACAGAACCTAAAATTCTTTAGGAGGAATTTGATATGAAAAAAGTATTTGGCTTAATGGTTGCCCTTGCCGTAATGGCAGGCGGCATGGTTTTTGCACAGGATGGCATTGGTCTTACCACCGGCGTGAAAGTGGAGTTGCAAGGTCTTACCACCGATGATGCAGATGCAGACAATCGCACATTGATTCGCCCTGAAGTTAAGTTTGCTAAGTCCTTGCTTGACAACAAACTTGATCTGTATTTTGATTTCTGGGTGCCGATGTTGGTTAGTAAAGAGAAAAAATTCCATGTCTTAAAAGAAGACGCGCCGTTTGACGATCCGACAGACCTTGAAATGGGACTTTATCTTGAAGAATTGGTTGGGTACAACCTTGGCGTTGGTGCCGGCAACATTACTTTTTCGGTAAGAAACCCCCTTTACGGTGATGTGACGCCGGGAATTACGTACTCGCAAACACTTGGCTTTGGTGATATTGCCGCGATGGTACGGCTTCCTATTACCTACGCGCACGGCACCTCGTTTGACTATCCATTTTACCAAGAAGGTATGCAAGAGGCAAAAGAAGATGCCATTACCCTTAACCTTGATTGGGATCTAAGTTGGGTTTCCAAATTTGGCCTTAGCTTTGAATACTATGGCATGATGAAATTTGCCGGTAACGATGATAAGGCAAAAGCCATTGCCGGTGAAGACACCTACCTTGTTGAAACAGAATTTGTCCTAAGTTATGATATTGCTCCGGTTTCGGGTCTTACTGTTATTGTAGACATTGATATTTACAACGACGCCGGAAAAGATGCTGACTTTGAAGACTACGGCATGACCATTAAACCGTCAGTTTCCTATACTCTTGGTGCAATTCCGCTTAA
>BTID01000195.1:0-1839 GCA_036245275.1 Termitinemataceae bacterium | reverse complement strand
TCTTCTACCTATCATTTCCCATTCAGTTGGTAACCACAATTTATCTGTAGATCCATCTCCCCCAACACGGCGGCTTGGCTGCCAAAGAACCTCATCGGGTACACCTGCATTTTCTAAACCTGTTAAAGCTGTCCATGTGCCGCCTGTGCCGTCCGCTAAGGTATTCCAGCCTATAAACCGGTATTCTACATCAGCACCTGTTGTAACATTTGCAGGATTTGCCGGAAGACTTATACCCGCTGCAGCAAGTCCCCCGCTTGAGGTTGTGGGTCCGTCAATATTTACAATGGAATGAGTTGCACCGCCGCCTGTAGGCGAATTCTGAATAAAGTTTACTGTATATTTTTTGCTCGTCCACTGGCGGTAAATTGTTGTGTCACCTGTGTATATTTTATTTTCATCAATCGGTGTAACTGTATTTCCGATTTTCCAACTTACATCGTTTGTATAATGTTCGCGTGTAAAGTCCGGAATTATGCTAGTGTAATTTAATGGAATATCAACACTGCCTGAACTGTTAGTTTGATTACCTGTAATTTTGTAATCGGAATAAACTGCCACCTGCGCCTGACCTTCCATAAGCAATGCTTTTGCAATATCACTTGTTACCCATGTCTTTTCTGCAGGTTTTGACGGAACCAAGGCAATTTCTTCACAACCGTCCGTTCCGCCTTCAGTATCTGCATAGTATATAAAAGTTGTAGGAACTGCCAAGCGCCGCACAACTGAATCACCGTTCTGCGGATCAAAGCTGATCGTGTGATACGGCTTTGCAAAACCTATGTCCCACTTTGCATAGATTGTAGTATCTGCATCAAACACTGTGAAGGCTGTTATTTCTTCTGAGCCTGATTCATCAAACCAGCCTTTAAAAATATGGTAGTCCCATTCGGGTATGCTGCCCTCAGTTTCCTCAGTGCCAGACTCCAAAAGAATAGATTCACCGGGGAAATACGGCAGAACTTTCGGCGGTTCTACAGGTTCAACCGGCTCTGCAGTTGTAGGAGCCGGTGTTGACGAATCTTCTGCCACTGCAGCCTCATAAGCAGCCCATTCGGCTTGATATGCTGCAAGATCATTATTGTAAGCTGCCTTTGCCGCATTGTATTCGTTAAGTAACTGGGTATTCTGAACCGCATTAAGTGTTTTGTTGTTTTTGTTTGGTGTAACAACACTTTTTATTTTGTTGAATGTTGTATACGGATCATCTAATCCGGCGGCAACATCGTCTTCTGACCAGCCGTTATCAAATGTAACTACAATGTTGGTAACTGTTTCATTACCCTTGCCCGGCTGCACCGGTCTGTTTGACCCGCCAAGGACATCATCGCCTGAATTACTGCCGCAAGAAGCTAAAAGCACAAATGCAGTTAATACCGCAACACAAATACCGGCTCGTCCGAACAAAAATACCTTTTTCATATTGTTTCCACCTTTAACATTACTATTTTGATACTATTTGCAACGGGCAAACTTAACACAGCACTGGGAGGAACATGAAATATTCCCCCTTCCGTGTTAAATTTGCTGTTGCTGCTACCAGCTAGGTTGCTTCCAAGTTATTTTTGCAGAGCCGTTGCCTGTGTTGGAACCATAAGTGTTTTCTGCTGCAGCAGTTACATTTTGAAACGGATAGCTTGCGTTTGGTGCTGTTCCGCCTGCAACACTTGCCCACGAAGAGCCGCCGCCGCCACCGCCGCCTGACGAATAGGAGGAAGTATCATCGGTACTTGCGTTATCATTATAAGTGAATGCACCGCCGCCGCCGTAATATCCGCCGCCGCCGCCGCCTGCGCCGTCTGCCATTGATCCGGCATTTCCACTGTTGCGTTTATTGCC
>BTID01000194.1:0-1987 GCA_036245275.1 Termitinemataceae bacterium | reverse complement strand
TCCCCGGCGAATCTATTCTTTTGGAATCTGGCTTTGAGGAAACTGAGGGCAGCATACCTGAATGGGACTTTCATGTTTTTAAAGGCTGGTTTAACGAATCAGGCACAGAAGAAATAACAGCCTTCACAGTGTTTGATGCAGATACTACAATCTATGCAAAGTGGGAAACAGGTTTTGCAAAGCCGTATTACACGATCAGCTTTGATCCGCAGAACGGTGATTCAGTTGTGCGCCGCTTGGCAGTTCCTACAACTTTTACATACTATGCGGACACCAGTGACGGAACGGACGATGACGATTTTGAAGAAATTGCCTTAGATCCGTTAAATCCTGATGATAAAACATGGGTAACAAGTACTATTGCAAAAGCAGAAATGATAGAAGGTCAAGCGCGTGTTGCAGTTTATGCCGATTACAAAATTACAGGTAATCAAACTAACAGTTCAGGCGGCACGGGTATTACATTAAATTACGGTAGCATAATTCCTGCGTTTACACGCGAACATTATACAAACGATGTAAGTTGGAAAATTGGTGATACACCTACATCGATTACTGAAACTAAAACATACACTGGCGATACAACAATTTACCGGCAGTGGACGCCAAAAAAATACACGGTAACCTTTAATCTGAATGCACCTTCAAGCACATCACCATCTGCAATTAGTCCTATTACAAATATTGACGGTCCTACAGCTTCAAGCGGGGGGCTTACTGCAGACAGTAAAACGCTTCCAGCAAATCCTGCAAATGTTACAACAAGTACCGATGTTGAATACCAGTTTATAGGCTGGAATACCTTAGATGACGGCACAGGCGGCACATGGACAGCCCTAACAAATATAACAGATAGTATTACAGTGTTTGGAAAATGGCAGATAGCGGGCGTTCCTGCAAAAACCTTTGCTTATAGCGGTGCAATTCAAACTTGGACTGTTCCTGAAAACGGTGTATACGAAATTGAGCTTAACGGCGCAGAAGGCGGACAGTATAATGCTGATTTAGGCGGCAAAGGCGGCTATATAAAAGGTGATGTTTATCTGGCACAAGGCACTGTCCTGAATGTTTCTGTAGGCGGTAGAGGTGTTAATGGTAAAGCCGCAACTTCAGCAGGCGGTTATAACGGCGGCGGCGCAGGCGGTGATTCAGCAAACCATAGAGGGCTAAATTATTCAGGCGCAGGCGGCGGCGGTGCAACCGATGTTAGAATAGGCGGAACAGCTTTAACTAACCGCATAATTGTTGCAGGCGGCGGCGGCGGAAACGGCTGGGGCAGAGCAGGCGGAAGCGGCGGTAAAGGTAATGGCGGCATAGGCGAAAACGGTCTTGATGGCAATTCGTATGCTGGAATTATGGCTGGAACAGGCGGCGGCGGCGGCACTTTAACTGCCGGCGGAATTGCCTCTATTGCATCAAGTAAAACCAATATCGGTGGTTACAGTGCGGGAACTTTAGGTCAAGGCGGAATAGGCGGAAATGGCAATAAACGCAACAGTGGAAATGCCGGATCAATGGCAGACGGCGCAGGCGGCGGCGGCGGCGGATATTACGGCGGCAGCGGTGCATTCACTTATAATGATAACGCAGATTCCGATGATGTTTCCTCCTATTCGTCAGGCGGCGGTGGCGGCGGCGGCTCTTCTTGGGCAAGTGTTTCAGGCGGAACAGCGCCAAACGCAAGCTATCAGTTTCAAAATGTAACGGCTACAGTGCCAGACACTTACGGCGCAAACACAGGCAACGGCTCTGCAAAAATAACTTGGAAGCAAGCTAGCTGGTAGCAGCAACGGCAAATTTAACACGGAAGAGGGGGGATATTTTATGTTCCTCCCATTTACTGTGTTAAGGGCATCTCTGAAAACTAGGGGCACGCAAGATTGTGCTGTATTTTTTCGCAGCTTGAAGCCAAAAAACGCAGGCATAATGGGTTTATGTCGAGTATTTTTGGCAAAAAGATGCGGGGAAAGACAGTGCAAGATTGCGG
>BTID01000193.1:0-2260 GCA_036245275.1 Termitinemataceae bacterium | reverse complement strand
TTCAATTATCAAAGCTGCTAGTAACTTACGGCGGCACCTCATCGGCTGCAAACCTTATCAATTTTGACAGCGCATCAGACACCCAAGAGGGCGAGTACACGGTGTTAGACACCGATTCCACAAAGGCAACCATCAAACTTGAAGCCGAAACAAAATCGGCTGACGCTTATGTTAGGGTTTGGTGGACAAACGGCGATAACGGCGGCGGAATGGGCATCGAAGAAACTGCCAAAAAAACAAAAGTGCTTGAAAACATTCCCGTTCCCGCCACCGAAGACAACACGTACATTTACGTAAATGTTACAAACGGCGACAACGAGCCTTACGAGTATCTTATCACTATCACACCGCCCGCAGTTGATACGACACTTGCGAGTTTACAGGTTACAATCGACAGTGTTCAGGCAGACTACACTTTTAATGCGAAAGTTACGCAGTATGATATTCACTCTCCGCCAAACAATGCTGGAAAAACTATTGTTGTTTCAGGCGTTGCGAATGCGGCTACAGATGGTGCTACGGTTTCATACATCTATCCTGACGGTGTAACAGCGGCAAGTTTAAAAGTTCCCGAAGACGGCACTGCACCGATAGTGATAAAGGTTGCCGTAACAAACGGTATAAGCGCTGAACGCGAGCAAGGTATGACATCAATTTATGTTGTAAATATAATTCCCGCACAAAATACTTTGATTGATGACGCAAGAATTATGATGTTACAGTTTGAATATATTTATCCTACGGCGGCAGACAAACCAAATCAAGCGGCGTTTGGAGGAAATGTTTTTAATGCCGACCAAAATGTTTATACATTAAATGTTTCAGAGGGTGCAACAAAAGTTAAGATGAGTATTTTGCAGACCGCTTCAAGCAAAGCAAATTACACTGCCGGCACGGGAGAAAGTTATACAGGTTACACGATAAACAGCGAGCTCAATCTGCCGTCAAAAGGTTCGGATACTGTGCTGACTTTTAACATAATGGTAACAGCACAAAATACAAATGTTACACGCCCTTACACAATCACTTTTTCAAATCCTAAAAAGTTTGTTTCATACAGCGGTTCTGTGGTATTGAGTCCACCTGCTCCGGCGGACACGATTATAGTTTTTGATCACATCGAAGCAGAATCGGCAGGCGGTGTAAACTCGACACTTATAAATCACGAAAATAGTAGTGATCTTTGGAGCATATCACTTGACGACCGCTATCCTCCTACAGCATTTGTCGCGGTAATGAAAAGGAAAGTCGGTTCAAACCCTGAAGTAACAATAAGGCAATCTTTTGTTCCTGTTGCAAATAAACAAACCGAAATTACTTTATCTGTGGAATTATCAAAAACATCGCGGATAATTTACAATGCGGTAGATTTTAAAGCCATAGGTGACGAAGGAAACAGGACAGAAAACTGGTATATGGCAAATGATATTACATTGCCGAATGAAGCAAGCGGCTGGGTAGGTCCTACAGATTATTCAGGTAAGTTCTATGGTAACGGTAAAACGATAAAAAATTTGAAGCTTACAAAAACAGATGTCAACAGTACTTACAAAGGAGCTTCCATTAATAAATCAGGTCTTTTTGCCGGGGTTTCAGGTAGTGCAGAACTTAGTGATTTTACAATCGAAGTTGCAACATCATCTACATTGCAAATGGAGACGAACACATATTTCGGCGGCGTTGTCGGCTTTATAAGCGGTGATGTAGGTGATATAAAGATAAAAAATATTACGGTAAACGGCGATCTAAGCTATGGTCAAATTGCGAACGATCAAAACTGGTTTATAGTTGGCGGTTTATTGGCTCAAATCGATACGACATCAGGAACTGTAACTATTGAAAATTGTGTTTCCAATTTGAATATCGAAGCAAATATCGGAAACAAGTATTCAAGTACTCCAGTTATTTTTACAGCCGCAGGCGGTCTTATTGGTCATCTATGTTTTGGCACTGCTACAATTAAGAATAGCTATGCTACGGGGAATATAACACTTACAGCTTCCGCTGATAGAACATTGTTTGCAGGCGGTCTTATTGGAGCTTTGGCGTTTAACACAACAGACTCTAGAAATTACACAATTTCTAACTGCTATGCATCGGGAACAGTAACTGTTTCTGGTAACTCAACAACAGCAAAAGATATAAGCGGCGGCAGCTTAATCGGCGGAGGTTCGTGGAGAATTGCCGAGGTCACCGGCACAGCCTCTATTGCAAACTCTGCCGCTCTTGGCAATACAGTTTTAGTAAGCGGTTCTGCAGC
>BTID01000192.1:0-2439 GCA_036245275.1 Termitinemataceae bacterium | reverse complement strand
GGCTGATCCGTCAAGCCTACGTATAAAAGCTTTTTCGCTCCGTCTGCATTTACTGCTTCAAGAGTGTAGACTTTTGTGTAGGTAACTCCCCCGGATGTCCATGTTTTGTTCAGATGCTCGTTATTACCAGAAAGCCAGCCTTGACGAACACTGTTTTCTACTTTAACAGCAGGATTATCGGTGCTATCTGCAGTAGAAATAGGTCCGGCATTTCCGCCGCGAAGACCCGGACTACCGGCTTCAAACCCACCGTGACCTACCCCGCCGCACTGCGATGCGCCGCCGCCTCCGCCTGCTGCAAGCAGAAGTCTGTTGTCGCGTGTTTTGTAGGTACTGCTAGAGCTGTAATCAAGATTGTAAACGGTAGCAGGCTCGCCTAAGGCAGTTTTGTTATTCACTCCCGCATTATATGCTCCGAACAGTTGAACTTCTGTTGAACCGCCGCCTGAACCTGAAGGTGCAGCAGAGCCTTCTTCTGTTGCCTGACCTCTACCATTATGTCCTTGTGCACCATTGCCGCCATTTGGAAACCCGCCCATATATTTATTATTTCCGGCTACACGCACAATTTCGCTTCCCTGCCGTTCCCCTGATCCTTTGCCTTCGCCGCCTACAAACACTTTTAGCACATCACCCGCGTTAAGTTTTACAACCGCCTTGGTGTGTCCGCCTTTGCCGCCCAACGCTGTTTTGTCGCTTGACACATAGACGTGCCCGCCGCTTGCTCCGTAGAGGTCAATCTCATACCAACCGGTTTCCACGACAGTTACAGAATAGTAAGCTGATTTGTCAGGTCCTTCACCAACACCCTCACTGTTCGTTACCGTCTTAAACGGCAATTCTAAATTGTTTGGAATAAAGGCTGCAAAGTCGTAAGTTTTATTTGTAATTGCGGCTTGGATTTCTTTTTGCTTTTCTTCGATTGCGTCAAAGTCCCAATCAATATATGAAATTGTTACAGTTACAGGAAGCGGCAAGTATTGCGGGGGATACGTTTGCCCACCGTAAGAATACGTGCTCTCTTCATCGCCTTCATTGTCTTTTACTAAAAGATTGCCGTCTTCATCAGTGTAACTGCCGTCTTCTGTCATATAAAACTCGCCGTCAACTACTGTTTCAAATGTTTTTATTTCACCCGCTAAAAGAGCGTTTGCACTGTCTATAAGTGCTTGAAGTGCCGCATGATCACCGCCGCCTCTTCCAATCAGTCTTTCATCATCATAAAGATCATTCTTTGCAAGGTCTGCAATATCACCAATAATGTCTAAAAGTGAATCTTTCTTTGCTTTATACTCAGGCTTAATATCATAAACCGCCGTTATTGTTACATAGGCAGAAGTTATCTTGCTAAGACTGGCGGCGGCATTAAAATAAAAATCAGCAGGTGTTTCAACAATATCACCTTTTGCTAAACCGCTTACTGCGGCATTTACAGCACTAACTTCCCAGCGTAAGAAAATCCGCTTTGAATTTCCCGGTGCTGCAATTGCGTCGGGATCGAGCAACGCATAGCGGTAAACATTGATTATATTCCCCTCGTCATCTTTTTCAATACTATACAAAGGAGTGCCGTCTTCCGCTTTTTCTCCTAACTTTAAGGGATCGTCTACATAGTCGTAAGTTTTCGCATCTTCGTAGCCGGTTTTTTCATTCACGACAGCCATAAAGGTTTCTTCGTTCTTGCCCGCTAGATAGGTAACCTTAGGCATAGGCACGCTCGTAAGATTACCTTTTTGCGACTTTTGCGCCGCAATATCCGCTACAGGCGCAACAAATGTTACAAATACACCCGGAATTGCCTGTGCTGCACCGCCGTCTAAATCGCCTATATCTTCGCCATCACCCGCCGGGCACGCCGCAAACAAAAGACTTGCAACAAGGATTGCTGCAACCGAAAGAAGGGATTTGAGGTTGGCTACATTATACCCCCCCCCCCCCAATTTTTACCGGAATTTATGTTATTCATAATATTCCTCCTAACTAGAAGTTTTCCCGCTGAAAGACAGGATTAATTCAATATAGCAAATTTTTGGGGAAAAGGCAAGGGAAAATTGATAAGAGGGGTGTGTCAAAAATTAAGCTGTAAAAAGATATGGGCGCACCCGCCACTATGCGGCGGTCAGGCTAGTCGCTATATCTTTTTGCATCGCTAAAGCTCGCAAAAAGTATTATGCCGCCCGCAACATGCGGGCGTACGTCAATTGAGGCTCCTATCCTTTGCGCGAAGATTGGCGGTTATTCCGATTGGTGCCAGACACAACATCATCAACTTAAGCCTCAGTAGCTAGGTTTCTGGTTGCATTTGTATTTGTTGAAATAATTCCATTTACGAGGTTTGCCTGGTAAATCCGGACGGACGGGCACAATGTTTTTCATCATATCATTTGCCAATTGATCAAACATCGCATTTACTTTTCTTTTGTCGGTCTCGATCATCAG
>BTID01000191.1:0-2519 GCA_036245275.1 Termitinemataceae bacterium | reverse complement strand
GATGAACAAGACAGAAATCCCGGCGGCTTTACTGCGGGTATGGGTGCGGAAGCCATAAAAACACTTCTTGAACAGGTTAATTTAGATGAATTGACCGAAACTTTGCGTACAAAAATGGTGGAAAAGGGTGCTAAAAGCGATAAACGCCTGCTTAAGCGCATAGAAATTGTAGAAAATTTTAGAGCTTCGCAAAATAAGCCCGAATGGATGATACTTGACGTTATTCCGGTTATTCCGCCTGAGTTGCGCCCTATGGTACAGCTTGAAGGCGGCCGCTTTGCGACAAGTGATCTAAACGACCTCTACCGCCGTGTTATAAACCGTAATAACCGTCTAAAAAGGCTCTTGACACTGAATGCACCTGACATCATTATCCGTAACGAAAAACGCATGCTGCAGGAAGCTGTTGACGCTTTGTTTGATAACTCCAAAAAGAAACGTGTTGTAAAAGGCGCGTCAAACCGTCCGTTAAAGTCAATTTCTGATATGCTAAAAGGTAAACAAGGACGTTTCCGCCAAAATCTTCTGGGTAAACGTGTTGACTATTCGGGGCGTTCTGTAATTACCGTAGGTCCTGAACTTAAAATGTGGCAGTGCGGTTTGCCTGTAAAAATGGCTTTGGAGCTATTTAAACCATTTATTATGAAGAAACTGGTTGATAATCAAATGGTTTTTAACATCAAAAAGGCAAAAATGCACGTTGAACAGGAAAAACCTGAGGTTTTTGCCGTTCTTGATGAGGTTGTACGCGAACATCCAGTGCTTTTAAACCGCGCACCTACACTTCACCGGCTTGGTATTCAGGCTTTTGAGCCGGTTTTGGTAGAAGGCAAGTCAATTAAACTTAATCCGCTGGTTTGTCATGCATTTAATGCTGACTTTGACGGCGACCAGATGGCTGTTCACGTTCCCCTAACACAGGCAGCGCAAATGGAATGTTGGACACTAATGCTAAGCGCGCGCAACCTGTTAAACCCTGCAAACGGTGAAACAATCGTGTTTCCGTCGCAGGATATGGTTCTTGGCATCAACTTTTTAACACGCATTAAACCTAATTCAAAAAGGCCTGGCAGCAGTAAGCCTAAAACTAAAGACGATATTCCTATGTATTCTTCCAGCGAAGAAGTACAAATGGCTATTGACAGCAAGATTTTAGACTGGGAAGCTGTAATCAAAGCAAAACCAGGTGAAAAAAAGATTTACTGGGACAAACTTGGTAAGGATACAAAAGTTGACAAAACAGGCTACATAGAAACTACTGCAGGAAGGCTTGTGTTTAACGAGGCGCTTTCAGAGGCTATGGGCGAAGATGAAATTCCATACATCAACTACGAACTAAAAGATAAAGAAATCCGCGCCCTAATTGAGTATGTTTTTGCTCAAAAAGGCTCTTGGACGACTGTAAATATGCTTGATGTTATCAAAAATACCGGTTATAAATATTCTACGATTTTTGGTGCAACCATAGGCATTGACGACATTGTCGTTCCAAAAGAAAAAGTTGAAATGATCGAAAAGGCAAACAAAGATGTTGATTCGATTCAAAAACAATGGCGGCAAGGTCATATCACGGCAGATGAGCGGTATAACCGCGTTGTCGAAGTGTGGTCAAAAACTAACGAAGATTTAACCGCAAAGATGATGGAAACTTTGGAAAAAGACCGCGACGGCTTTAATTCAATATATATGATGGCAAACTCCGGTGCGCGCCAGCCGTAATCAGATTAGGCAGCTTGCAGGTATGCGCGGTCTTATGGCAAAGCCTTCAGGCGATATTATTGAACTGCCTATCCGGTCTAACTTTAAAGAAGGCTTGTCCGTTATAGAATTCTTTATTTCGACAAACGGCGCCCGTAAGGGTCTTGCCGATACGGCTTTAAAGACTGCAGAAGCAGGTTACTTAACCCGCCGTCTTGTTGATATTGCGCAGGATATGGTGGTAAACGAGGACGATTGCGGCACGATAAATGGTATTTCGTATTCGGCAATTAAGGACGGCGAGGAAATCCTTGAGCATCTGGGCGACCGCATTGTCGGCCGCTACACTCTGGAGCGGGTAAAGCACCCTATTACAGGGGAAATCATTATTGACGTGAACGAAGAAATTACAGAAGAATTGGCGGAAAAAATCGAAGCCGCCGGTATTGATGCAGTGCGTATAAGAACCGTTTTAACTTGCGAGGCAAAACATGGTGTTTGCCGTAAGTGTTATGGACGCAATCTTTCTACAAACCGATCTGTGGATATTGGCGAGGCAGTTGGAACCATTGCAGCGCAGTCTATAGGTCAGCCCGGAACTCAGCTTACTATGCGTACCTTCCATATCGGCGGTGCTGCAACTAAGATTAGCGAAGATAACCGCACTTTCTTAAAGTATCCGGTGTTCATCTGCGATGTTCATGGGGCGCATGTTGATCTTGACAATGGCAACCGGCTTTTTACAAGAAAAGGCTGGACAATTATTCAAAAAGTAATAAGAGAATACAAGATCGACAAATCAAAAGAAGAAATCTTAGTAG
>BTID01000190.1:0-2636 GCA_036245275.1 Termitinemataceae bacterium | reverse complement strand
AGGGGGGGGGGGGAAATTAAAGACCTTCTCATTAAAATCTACTATATTCGTAACAAAGCCTCATGTCCATCTGACAGCAATGCACGCAAAACCAGAAGGTTGACTACAACGACACAAACACAGCAAGACTTGTTTCCAAAAAAAAAAAAGAGTAAAAACATTTTTTACTTTACAAAACCAAACACAGGCAGCAGCCACATATACTTATGTTGACAGACACATCAGACAGCAATGAAAAAAATCCGTTTGACACATTTTTATGTAATGCAAAAAACGCTTTCCCTTTGGCTGCAATCACAGAAATAGCCAACAGCAATCCCGGAGAAGCCTATAACCCCTTTACGGTCTGCGGACCTGTAGGTGTCGGCAAAAGCCACCTTCTACAAACGCTGTCCACAGTTTTTAAACAAAAAAGCCTGCCCGGACAAATCATTTACAGCAATGCTGCGCGGTTTTGCTCTGAAAATACACACTGGGCAATGCGCCCAGAAATTTTCTGGCGACAATGCAGCGCGCTGTTACTAGACGATCTGCAGGAGATCACAGAACAAAAAAAATACCAGCATATTTTAACTGTTCTGCTCGAGTCCTGCCCCAACTACACGGAAGGGCAGGGCAGGCAGATCGCCATTGCCTGCTCCGGCAGGGCAGGCATTCTGAAATTGCTGGAAGAACGGCTATGTTCGCGTCTAGAATGCGGCATTGTTATGGAATTGACTGAACCTGACATGGAAGTACGCTTGCGTTATACGCGCGCGCTGTGCAAGCAAAAAAAAATAAACTTAAGCCGTGAACAGTGTCTTTTTCTCGCACAACGTTGCACAGGCTTTCGCCTTTTGCAAGGTTTTCTGCTGAAAATAAAAGCCTTTATCAGCATTCACAAAAAAACCCCCACAGTGGCGGATATGGAAAACATCGTCCATACAGGCGGAATATACAAACCTATCAATTGTCAAAAAATACTAAACAAAGTGGCCCATGCCTTCAATCTGCGGGCTGACGACATTTTGAGCGAAAAACGCCGTCCGGATATTGTCACTGCGCGACAAACAGCCATGTATCTCTGCAGACAAAAATTACACCTTTCCTATGAGGAAATCGGACAGGCATTTGAAGGCAGAGATCACAGTACCGTCATCTATGCTGTAAATAAAATTAAAAAAATTATCCCTGCGAACAAAGATGTGAACAAAATTGTCACAGAAATGGAACAAAATTTACAATAAAAGGAGCTTACTCTGAAAAAATATGGCCTTTTGTGCGCGACGTTACTTGCTTTCACCTTGAACCGCCATAAATTTCTTTTTAATTTCAGTATGCTATTAAGGTAAGGAACAAAAAAACACACAATAATAATAAGGAAAAATACTATGAAATTTACAGTTAACAAAGAAGAAATTATTGAGGGTCTGCAAAAAGCCGGGGCAATTATTCCTGCCAAAACAGGCACTGCATATTTGCGGTCTTTATGGCTCAAGGCAGAACATGACAGTCTTTTTGTCATGTCTACAAACGCCGATATTGAATTTACAGGCAGATATCCTGCGGATGTTTCTGAAACGGGGATTATCGGCGTGCAGGGACGAGCTTTTGTTGATCTTGTGCGTCAGCTTCCTCCAGGAAAAATAAGCATAACCCTTGATAATAATGCCGGAAATTTGCTAATGGAACAGGGCAGGCGCGTGTATAAGCTTCCTGTTAACAATGCGGAATGGTTTCAAAATTTTGTTGTTTTTCCGGAAGAAAACGCCGTTGCCTGGTCCGGTGATTTTTTGCGGGAATTACTGGAAAGGGTGGATTTTTGCATTGAAGATAGTAACGATGAGGGACTTGCCTGCCTGTACATGAAGCCGGTTGGCAACGGGCGCATAGATGTGTGCGGCTTGAACGGGCATCAGCTTGCGCTTGTTTCTTTTCTTCATGATGATTTGGCGACGCGTTTGCCGGAACAAGGCATTTTGATTTATAAAAAATATTTGCAGGATGTGAAAAAATGGCTTGGCGCGGACGACATAGAATTTAATTTCACAGACAACCGTCTGTGTTTGCGCACTATGGACGGTAAAGAAATGTTAAGTCTGCCGCGTGCCACATATGCATACCCTGACTACACTATTTTTATAGCAAAACTTTCTGATGAAAACGCAAGTCTTGTTACCGTGGACCGCAAGGAAGGCATGGAGGCTTTGAGCCGTATTTTGATTTTTAATACGGAAAGCGACCGTTCCACCTATATGGATTTCATGGAAAATGAAGTACAAATGACAGCCCAGGGGCAGGATACCGGTTCAGCCAGTGAAAGTCTGGAAGTGACTTTCAAAGGAGATATCGCACGGATAGCCTTTCCCACGCGTAATCTTGTGGATGTGCTTGGGCATTTTGTTTCAGAAAAGGTAGAATTGATAATGACGAGTGCGGAAGGCCCATGCGGCGTTCGCGGTGTAGAAGATGGCGATTATACAGTTATTATTATGCCGATGAAAATTCTTGATGATGTGTATTACAGCGAGGAAGAAGTTTGATGACAGAGGAATATTCTGATAGCGGAGCGTACAATGCCGCTTCCATCACCGTTCTGGAAGGGCTTTCCGCCGTGCGCAAACGTCCGGCAATGTACGTCGGCTCAACAGACGCGC
>BTID01000189.1:0-2629 GCA_036245275.1 Termitinemataceae bacterium | reverse complement strand
TTTTAATGCCGACCAAAATGTTTATACATTAAATGTTTCAGAGGGTGCAACGAAAGTTAAGATGAGTATTTTGCAGCCCGCTTCAAGCAATGCAACATACACTGCCGGCACGGGAGAAAGTTATACGGGTTACACGATAAACAGCGAGCTCAATCTGCCGTCAAAAGGTTCGGAGGCAGTGCTAACTTTTAACATCATGGTAACAGCACAAAATACAAATATTACGCGCCCTTACACAATCACTTTTTCAAATCCTAAAAAGTTTGTTTCCTACAGCGGTTCTGTGGTATTGAGTCCACCTGCTCCGGCGGACACGATTATAGTTTTTGATCACATCGAAGCAGAATCTGCAGGCGGTGTAAACTCGACACTTATAAATCACGAAGGAGGCAATGATCTTTGGAGCATATCACTTGACGACCGCTATCCTCCTACAGCATTTGTTGCGGTAATGAAAAGGAAAGTCGGTTCAAGCTCTGAAGTAACAATAAGGCAATCTTTTGTTCCTGTTGCAAATAAACAAACCGCAATTACTTTATCTGTGGAATTATCAAAAACATCGCGGATAATCTACAATGCGGTAGATTTTAAAGCCATAGGTGACGAAGGAAACAGTACAGAAAACTGGTATATGGCAAATGATATTACATTGCCGAATGACGAAAACGGCTGGGTAGGTCCTACAGATTATTCAGGTAAGTTCTATGGTAACGGTAAATCTATTAAAAATTTGAAACTTGCAAAAACAGGTGCCAACGCTACTTACAACGGATCTGTCCAGTGTAATAAATCAGGTCTTTTTTCCAAGCTTTCAGGTAGTGCAGAACTTAGCGATTTTACAATCGAAGTTGAAACACCGTCTGCATTGCAAATGGAGACGCACACATTTTTCGGCGGCGTTGTCGGCTTTATAGACGGTGATGTAGGTGATATAAAGATAAAAAATATTACGGTAAACGGCGATCTAAGATATGGTGAAATGGTGTACAATGATACCTGGCTTATAGTTGGCGGTTTATTGGCTCAAACCAATTTAACAGCAGGAACTGTAACTATTGAAAATTGTGTTTCCAATTTGAATATCGAAGCGAATATCGGAAACAGGAGTTTCAATGACCAATATGTTAATGGAGTCGCAGGCGGTCTTATTGGTCATCTATGTTATGGCACTGTTACAATTAAGAATAGCTATGCTACGGGAAATATAACACTTAAAGCTTCCGCTAATAGAACATTGTTTGCGGGCGGTCTTATTGGAGTTTTGGTATTTGACCACGCACAAACTACAAATCACACAATTTCTAACTGTTATGCATCGGGAACAGTAACTGTTTCGGGTAGTGCAACAGCAACAAGAAATATAAGCGGCGGCAGCTTAATCGGCGGATCTTCGAAGGTGGTTACCCAGACCTACGGCACAGCCTCTATTACAAACTCTGCCGCTCTTGGCAATACAGTTTTAGTAAGCGGTCCTGCAGCAGCAACACGCGGGCGTGTACTAGGCAGCACAGTATCGCAGGCAACACTTGCCAACAACATCGCTAACGGTGCAATGTTAGTTGGAACAGATCCGGCTAACAACGCTGTGGTTACAGACGGTAGTTTAACCAATACCAATGGGCTTAATGTAAACTTAAGCAGCGGTCACAGTGCTATATTGGACGTACTCAATGCAGGCTACGGCGCAAATCCCGTGTGGGAATACAAAAGCGGTGCAGCATTGCCCAGCTTGAAGTAGAAACAACTTTTTTGTCTTAGAACAAAGCCGCCCCGCAAGGTGTTACCACCTTAGGCGGCGGCTTTGTTTGTTACACACCCATCGACATAAGTTTTTTCTTAGCTTCTTCCAGGTCGCGGCAGTTGTTTAAAATGTTCAGGACATCATTACGCTCTTCCCTTTTGCCTTCCCTTTTGCCTTTTTCGATGCCTTCTTTTTGCCAAAATTTAGCAAAATCTGTGTCTCGAATTGATTCTGCCACTGTTTTGAAGTCTTCCATTTTTATTACCTCCGTAAAAATTTTTATGTTTCCTCGAATGACCGCATCAACAAATGCCGTTATTTGCGACTGTTCTTCTTTGCTTATTTTTTTTATTTTGTCTAATAGCAAACTGCTTTTATTTTCTGATATTGATCTTGTCAACGAATTTAAAAATAGGTTTTCATCTTCGTCTAATTCTGTATTTATAATAAATTGAATCGGAATAAGATCACCTGTAACATAATAGATGCCGTTGTATTTTTTTGTAACATTTAATTTACGGACATTTTGCAAATGATTAATAACTTCTCTAGGATAATGGCTCACCGAAAATGTAAGCGTTATATCTATAATATCAATATTTTCAAACGATTTGTATAAATATAAATAGGCAAATGCTTTATAAAAGTTGTTTATGCTAAGATAATCATCGGGGCTTTTATATTCAACTATGTTGTGCGGCAAAAAGAGTGCCGCTATTTTATTTTTGATTACAACATTTTTTTCTTTTTTGATGACAAGGACATCAATTTTTAACGGTGCTGCTGTAAGCTGATGTTCATCTTTAAAAGTCAGGACATCTTTATAGGAGCTGAGATCATGTTTCAGAGCTTCTACAAAAGCGGGATGCCATTGAATATAATCGGAAG
>BTID01000188.1:0-3212 GCA_036245275.1 Termitinemataceae bacterium | reverse complement strand
AACCGGCATCCAAAAGCATATTTCTAATATATGGTGCTACTTCAACAAACTTAACGGAATCTGTAAACAGTTTTGCAATGTTGACGTATCCATCCAAATATGTAACGCGGCCTGCTCCAAGTATGCCGCCATTTTTAAACGGCACATTTAAGAGCATATCTGTAGCACTTGTGGATAAGGAAAGTTCAGCTTGAATACTGTCATAATTAGGCTTTTTAGAAGTAACTTGCAAAAGACCTGCACATGTTTTTCCATAGCGCGCAGAAAACACACCGTGCGAAAGCTCTACATTTTCTATCATACGCGGATCAAATATAGACATCGAGCCGTCCCAATGAAAAGGATACTCAATATAAAAACCGTTAAATACCGACACAAAATCTTCAGGGTCGCTGCCGCGTACCGAAGGGCGAGCATCAAACGTGCCTGTGTAACCAACACCGGGAAGCTGCTTGATTGATGTCATAAGATCTTCAACAACGCCTGTTTGGGCTGTGCGTTGGATTTCATTTTCTGCAAGCGAAAAGCTTCTGCCAAGTTTGTCCTGTGTATTTCTTTGAGCTTTGCCTTCTACAACAAGCCCTTCGTTTTCGACCATTATTTCTTCGTTGCCTTCTTCTTGCGCATAGCAATATGCACAAACCAACAACAACAAAACAATGCAAAACAAACTTTTCATTCTTTTCATTGATTGTTACACTATAATATGTATTCCACATAAAAAAAAGCCTGACTTTTGCCAGGCTATCTTATTTTGTAACTATGTATTTGTTATTTATTTTCTTCTTTGGTTTCTTTTGGGGTTTCAGAATCAGGGGCAGAGCGTTTATAAACCTTTAAACTTACATCAGAATCACGGAAAAGTACATCAATAACCTTATCAACCGTGCCGTAAAGTATGGTCTCTGTAATATAGCTAGGATCGTTTATTTTTGCTTTTAGTTCTGCGATTCGTTCGGCACGGACATCAGGGGCAGCTTTAGCAACTTCCATTGCCTTAAACCAATCCGCTTTTTTTACTGCTTCTGCAGATATGCTCACAGAATCGGACTTTTCTGCCTTCGCCGGTTGAACCACTTTCCCGCCCGGTTTATTTGGCTGAATGGGGTTTGTTGAACCTACCCTGTCAATTGTCATAACATCCTACCTACATCTAATATCGGCAAATTCGTGCCAAAATTTTAGGAAAACTTTTTTTATTTATTATGCGCAAATATCGAACAAACGTCAACAGGGTTGTCCGAACATTGCCGGCTAACATCGTCTGAACGCTGCTTTGCAGAAATAAATATTGTAAATTCTCCTAATTGCTCTTTCCTAAGTGAAAGCTCTTTTAAAACATCACCTACCGAAGCACGCAAGTATTCCTCGTGAACCTTGGTCATTTCCCTACCGACACAAACACTTCGTTCGCTATCAAGATCGGCAAGATCTTCAAAAAGCTTAATTATTCTAAAAGGTGATTCATAAAGAACAAATGCTGACTCACTTGATAGCAATTCTTTTAATCGAGCCTTGCGCCGCCCTGCCTTTGGGGACAAAAATCCTTCAAAAACAACGCTTTTTCCAAGTCCGCCTGCTACACTAATAATACTCGCAAACGCCGAAGCCCCCGGCACAGGAATAACCTGATGTCCTGCACATACTGCCAAACGTGCTAAACGTGCACCAGGGTCACTTATCGCGGGAGTCCCCGCATCGCTTGCATAAGCCGCATTTAGACCGCCGTCCAACGCCGCAATCACCCTTTGTGCCGCACTGTTCTCATTAGCCGAACGGCACGATAATAGTTTAACCTTTATGCCATAGTGCGTCAATAGCTTTATGGTATGGCGGGTGTCCTCGCAGGCAACTATATCCACCGTCCTGAAAGTCTCCAATGCCCGCAACGTTATATCCCCTAAGTTTCCAATGGGAGTTGCTACAATATAAAGATTAGCCAAGTTTCTTCTGCCTTATCAGCTCCGCTTCTTCGTGCATAGTAAGCAGGGTTTTTGTTATTTCGTCCGCAACAGCCTGTTTTTTATCTTCTATACCATTTTTTTCGCATTTTTCGCGTATTTTTTGCCTAAACTCGGCACAAACCTGCATAGGTGAAACTGTTATTATTATCAGATCATTGCTAACCGTATCCTCTATCATTTCACCCTGATGAATATGCATAATCTCTCCGTTTAACGAGGCAAAACACAGATAATCAAAGCCTTTAACATAAGAATCTATTTCCCGTTGAACATTACGTGAGCTTGGGTCCCATGGCCGGTAACGTGTAGCAGAGGGGAAAAGCAACACGATTTTGCCCTCTTTTTTTACCTCATCCAGCTTTTTCATAGCACAACGGTTGATGTTTAAAATACGCAGCTTTTCTTCTTTATCTTTTTCCGGATCTATTGACTGTGCCTGTTTGCTAGGACAGATGATTATGCGGGTAAAAGCACTAGAAAACACAGCCATAGCGGCATCATCCTCGTTTAGCTTCATACCGGCAATAGCTAAAAGGGAGGCAGCAATATTTTCGCCGCCCGCCTGCCTAATCAAATACGAAATTATAGGCAAATCCATGTTGCTGTAATGTTCGCACATTAAAAGACAGGATGCCCCGCCGCAAGCCTTTTCGTAAAGTGCATTTAGATGTTCGATACCCGTCAAATACGATTCCGGCAACAGCAGATCCTTTGTGATTTTCTCGTCAATAACCTTTAAAACCCGCTCATCTGCAATTTGATAAACATTTTCGCCTGTGATATGTCTTGGCGCCTTGTTAAGCGCTAGCGCCTCTTTTATGGCATCTTTACAATGAACGTTAAATTTTTCCATATTTTTAAGTATCGGCACTTAGAGAATACCATTCTATTTTTATTTTATTTTTGTAAAAAATATTTTTTCCTTTAAATATTATATCTTTTACAGAAAAATCTGTCCGATTGTCATCTTTAAAATTCCCATTTTCACTTTCCTTTTCACTTTCACTCTTAAAATATGCATACATTTGGTCAAAATCCGAAGGGATATAGCTAATATCAACGGGTGTTTCCAATGTACCTGCAGCTATACGAAATGTTTTACTTTCGCCATTTTTATAATTAACAGTAATTTCTGCAGGATTACCCCTAAAAAACATTGTAACAATTTTTCCAATAAGAGAAACTTTTATAGTAATTTTTGCATAAACCGTATCGCGCTTAGAATCTGGGGGGGGGGGGGGGGGGGGG
>BTID01000187.1:0-3582 GCA_036245275.1 Termitinemataceae bacterium | reverse complement strand
ACAGTTTGTTAAGCAATCCCGAAATTGAAGCAGACGATTTTTTAACCGCGCCCGAATGGAATAATTACTTTAAGGGCGAGGGCGGTTTGTTTGCGGGCGCAGGTGATGCCGATAATGGGAGTGTGGAAGAATTATTTACAATGGGCAAAAATAATAATAGTACTGGAATTGGCAAAGGACATGACAAATGGTTTCGACACGTATTAAGTGCCGATGAACTAAAATCATTCATTGCAAATGTTAGAAATGGAAAAAAACAGGGAAATGCTTTAATCGGCAGAGTATCAGAAGAAACAAGGGAAAAGATCAAAAAATTAACTGGTGTTTACGTAACTAAAATTACACTTGAAGAAACATCAATAGCTCATGTTGATAACCCAAAACATAAACTCGAACCAGACGACATTGAAAAAAGTTTAGATGTAATAAACAGTCCTATAGATATTAAACAAGGCGGAAAAACAAAACAAGGTATTCAATCTGTTATTTTTGAGGGAAACCTTAATGGGAAAATCTTTTTTGTAGAAGTTGTTCACAAGAACTACAATGGATGGATTTCATTGAAAACCGCATACAGACCAAGTGAGGCTTCATCGGTACACAACTGGAGCGAACCCCCGAGTGCAGACGTCCAAAACGACCCGTTGCCTGCCCCATCTACTCCATTATCGACCTCCCCCGCCGAAAAGTCAAGCGACCGCAAATCCGAATAGATGGTAAAAATTGTTTCACTCATCATATTGGGAGCTATCATCTGAATTATCGGGGGAATTATTGGCTTCGTCTGATGCTCTAATTACATTGCGACGGATTTTGCCGCTTATCGTTTTAGGCAGTTCTTCTACAAATTCGATTATGCGCGGATATTTGTATGTGGCTGTCATGCGTTTTACATAATCTTGAAGCTCGCGGCCTAAAACTGAGTTAGGCTCATATCCGGCGGCAGGCACTACAGTTGCCTTTACAATTTGTCCGCGTCCCGGATCAAACACTCCGGTAACTGCACATTCCAACACAGCAGGATGCTCTTGCAAGGTGCTTTCAACCTCAAATGGGCTAATTCTGAAACCGGCGCTTTTTATCATATCATCGGTGCGGCCGCTAAACCAAAAATAGCCGTCTTCGTCGCGGTAGGCAACATCGCCTGTGTGGTAGATGCCGCCTTCAAAAACGGCTTCTGTCATAACTGCATCGTGATAGTATCCGGCAAACATCCCAAACGGATGTCCCTTTTCTAAGCGAAGGACGATTTCGCCTTCCTCACCGGTTTTGCAGCTTTTGCCTTCGTTATTTACAATATCTATGTCATAACCAGGTGCGGGCTTGCCCATAGAACCGGGCTTTATCTTCATCCAGACAAATGTGCCAAGCGTCAAAGTCAATTCGGTCTGACCGTAGCCTTCGAATATTTTAAGACCTGTAAGCTCTGTAAATTTATTCGACACATCAGGATTAAGAGCCTCGCCTGCTGTCGTGCAATGTGCAAGAGAAGATAGATCATATTTTTTAAGATCGATTTTTATAAGATAGCGGTACACAGTAGGCGGCGCACAAAATGTGGTAATCTTATACTTGGCGATTTTTTCCAAAAGTTTGCTTGGCACAAAAGAAACCATGTCGTAAACGAACACTGCGCTTCCTGCAATCCACTGCCCGTAAATCTTGCCCCACATTGCCTTTGCCCAGCCGGTTTCTGCCACTGTCAAGTGCAAACCATCATCAGTTACATTATGCCAATATTTTGCCGTTACCAAATGCCCCAGAGGATAGGTAAAATTATGCTGAACCATTTTAGGTTCTCCTGATGTGCCCGATGTAAAATACAAAAGCATAATATCTTCGTTTTTGGAGGCATTCTGTCCTGACGGGCGCACAAATACATCTGTGATAATATTGCGCCATCCTGGATATGAAATCCAACCCCGCCGCGCATTGCCTACAGTTACCAAATTCTGAACAGTTGGCGATGAAGACTGAGCCGCCTCGACATGTTTTTGAAGTTCTTCGTCTTCCAAAGCTATAATAATTTTTATTCCGGCTGCATTGTTCCTGTAAACAAGGTCTGGAGCATGGAGCATATTCGTTGCGGGCACAGCAATTCCCCCGATTTTATGCAGGGCAAGCAAAAAGAACCAAAATTCATAGCGGCGGCGAAGAATAAGCATTACCGAATCGCCCTTTTTTACGCCAAGCGCCTTTAAAAAATTAGCGGCACGGTCAGATTCATGCTTTAAATCATTAAACGTAAAAATTCTTTCCTCACCGGAATCATCACACCACACCAAAGCCCGCTTGTTTGGCTCATTTTTTGCATAAACATCAGCAACATCATAAGCAAAATTAAAATTGCAGGGAACTTTTATTTCAAATTCCTTTGCTAAGTCATCATACGAATCATAATTTTTCGTATTTTTTACAAATTGTTCAGCTAACGACACGATTTACCTCTTTAATAAAACATTATATACTAAATTCGATGAAAAACAATGCACTTCAAAAAAAACTTGATGAATTAAAAAAACTTGCTGACAAGTCGGGTATTTCTATCGATACCGAATTTGAGGAACTGCAGAAAAAAATAAAATCGGCTTCGCAGACTGAAATTGTTTGGCAAAAAGTTGAGCTTGCCCGTCATCCTGAGCGTCCCTACGCAATGGATTATATAGAACGTATTTTTGACGGCTTTGTAGAACAGCATGGCGACCGAGCCTTTGCAGATGATCCGGCGATTATAGGCGGGCTTGCTTTTTTAAACGGTATGCCGGTAACAATTTTGGCAAACCAAAAAGGACGAACTCTTCGCGAAAATATGATACGAAACCATGGTATGGCAAACCCGGAAGGTTACCGTAAAGCGTTGCGTCTAGCTAAAGAGGCGGAAAAGTTTAAGCGACCAATTGTTACATTTGTTGATACTGCGGGTGCTTATCCGGGTCTTGGAGCAGAGGAGCGCGGTATCGGCGAAGCTATAGCCAGAAACTTACGTGATTTTAGTATGCTGCAAACCCCGATGATCTGCATTATTATAGGCGAAGGCGGTTCAGGCGGTGCATTAGGGCTTTCTGTAGGCGATAAAATCTATATGTTGCAAAATGCCATTTATTCTGTAATAAGTCCCGAAGGTTGCGCCTCGATACTGCTGCGCGATTCGACACGGGCAAAAGATGCCGCAGCAATGCTGCGTATTACCAGTGAGGATCTTCTGCGCTTTAAACTGATTAACGGCGTTATCGAGGAGCCTGCAGGCGGTGCTCATACAAACCCTGATTCCGTTTCTGCCGACATAAAAAAAGTGCTTGTACGTGATTTTGCTGACCTTTGCCGCCGCACTCCGCAAGTTCTTGTCCGCTACCGAGGTCAAAAAATACGCAAAGCCGGTCATTGGCAGGAGTAAAAATCCCTTACGCGGCAAGGTGCTAAACGCATATCCTAAGCTAAATTTTGAATTGCACCCAAAATCCCCCCGCCACTTGTTTTTTTCCCCACGTTATGCCTATAATATCAATATGACATTATTTAGCAACAACACAACAATTTCCCCATTCTGCAAGAAAGCGCAAGGTATGAGTACCCCCGCTAGCA
>BTID01000186.1:0-3570 GCA_036245275.1 Termitinemataceae bacterium | reverse complement strand
ATATCCTCAAAAGCTTTGATAAACTTTTCTCTTGTTACATTAGTATCATAAAGTTTATGAATAACTACTTCGCTGTACAATGCGCCGTCTACTTGTTTAGCAAACAGGGTTCCCAGAGCTTCGGCATCTGCTCTGGTATAAGTTAAATTAGGAACTTTTGGATTTTCATAATCTGTAACTGCCGCCAAAAGAACATGGAGTACAGGTTTTATATTTTTATCAATATCCGCTGTTTTTATTGCCGAGACAACATTAACAAATTGTTCCTGCGATTTTACTTTGTTTTTCTGATTAAAAGCCGAAAGTCCTATCTTATTGTTACCCGGTTTTAAGAGGACATTAAAAACAATGTCGTAACATTTTAAGCCATGCTCTTTGTAGCTGCGTTCTATTAAGCCTTCGATAACGTGAGCGCGTTGGAATGCGCGGTTGTTAGTAACAGCTAGAACACCTGAGCCGCCGCCGTAAACATTTACCTTTGCCTTTACGGTTGCCTTAGTGCCATCTTCGTTTAACACAGCGCTTGTTATTTTTAATTGCGGCGGACTATTCTTATCTGATGCCAGATCATTTATAAAATTGATTTCTTCAGCATCAGATCTTGTAGTTACCCGCCGTTTTAGCTCTTCGGGGTTAAAAAGTGCCTCAGAAAATTGCGAAAGAAAATAATTTTTATCGCCAACCTTAATCGAAAAAAGATCACTGCCGTTTGCAGATGAGTTGAAAAAACCCGCAGGTGTTATACTTATCCATTCACTGCCGTCCTCTGTGTCAAAACCAATGCAGCTTAAAATTTCCGCTCCGGTTTCAATGCTATATAGACGGGTAACACCGTGTTCTGAACCGGATAACAACATATCTCCGTAAATTGCCAGCGACAGCTCTTTTTCCGGACTTTGAATTTTTTGGATTTCTACATCGTTTGCGGTATCCCACAAAGTAATAAGCCCGCCGTCTTCGGCTGTTGCAGCACAGCTTCCGTCAATACTTAGCGCAAGCGTTTCAATATTTTTATTGCGCCCTGCAAAATTTTTATTTTCAAAATTTCTGCGGACAAGAATAATATCGCCGCCTTTGCTGTAAAGAATATCTTCAGAACCAAAAGATGCCGTGCCGAAATCCTCAATTCCGCCTGATTCAGATTCTAGTAAATCACCATTGGAACTGTCAAAATATTTTAAAGACCCGTCACGGGAAAGGGATAGAATTTTTTTACCGTCATCCTCGTAGCGCAATGCTTTGCTTTGTGCCGAATCAACTTTAAACAGAATCTCGCCTGTCGTCAAATTGTTGACATATATGGTGCCGGCTATATCGCTTAAGGCTGCCTTATCAGCGTAAAGTGCTGCCGCATTTATTCCGTTACCGCTGTTTTTAAATGTCGTTAGTTGTTTGCCGGAAAAAATATCCCAAAAACTAATTGTTCCGTCCTGAGCTCCGGTAATCATATATTTACCGTCATTGTCAAAAGCTACTGCACTAATACCCTGATTGTCGAGTGCGGAAGCCTGAAAAGAAACAGGCTCAATTTTTTCCTTTGGACTGCACGCTAAAAAAGACAGTGTCAAAATCAGCGCATACATGTACAACAGGTTTTTATTCATACCGAGACCACCATTTTATATTTTATTTATTTTTTTTATCTGTCTATTGAATACCGGAACATTGTTGTAGCTACAGGATTCATATTACCTTCATCTGAATATTCCCCAAAATCATCATCTGCAATACCTTTAGCTTTAAGTCCGTTTTTAACGCTTGCGGCAGTTACATTTTCAACATTAGCAGTGGAAGTTCCAAAAGGTTTTTCGTAAGCCGCTATAAGAATAATTTCTTCGCCGTAGGGCTTTGTCATTCGGAAACGCCCTGTATCAGGTATCGTTATAGTCCCGCCCTTTTCTATCTTGTTTTTGCTCTGCGCGTTTCTTGGAAATATCACTCTAGTTTTTCCGTATACATCAAGGTAAGTTACTTTTATATAACATTCTTTATCCGCGCTTACCTGAAACGACATTATATCGCCTTCTTTGTAGAGTCTATCGTTATGATTAGGCGTAACTACAAGTTTGATTTTGTTATTATCCCCTTTGTAAGGTTCAATCGCCTTTTGTTTTTCCCAATACACATCACTTGAAATTGCCGCATCTCCGTCTTGCGGCAGCACTGATAAATTGCGCTCAGAGAGCTCCTTTGCGGAAACTTTGAATTTGCCTGAACTGCTTATCGCACTGGTTTTTGTGTCTACAAGCTGAAGTGTTACCTCAACATCGTTGCCAGCCTGATTAAAATTTGCTTTAATTAACGCATCTTCACCGGAGCCGAACGATACAACCGAAAACTTTCCGTCATTCCGCTGTGCTATTGATGTTTCAATACTGTTTTTTAGCCATCTTGATAAACTCGTTGTGGACCCTGTTTGAGTATTGCTAATTTCCCCTATGGCAACTACTGTTTTTTGTACGACTCTTTTTCCTAAATCGCTAAGCACCTGATATACAGAGGCATCAAGCGACAATCCGCTTGTCATTAAGTTGCCGGGTTTCTGGGTAGTTCTGGATTGCTGGCGTGTTTCATTGCTTACTAAATCTATTGACGAAATAACAAGTTGATAATTTTTACCAACGGCTTTTAAGGAACCGGTAATTATTATATCGGGAGCCTCCTGCCTTGTCATAGATTTCTGTTTCGCGTCATCTACACGCCCGCTGCCGTATTGGTAATCAAACTCGGCCTGAGTTACCGCTAAATTCTGTCTGTCAAGAATGATGAATTTACCGCTTTCCTCAAACCGGTTCATAAAATTGCCGACTATGTATGAGGCAACAGAGTGATCAACTGCCTCAATATCCCTAACGGCAATCTTTTTATTTTCAGGCAAGACTTTTATAAAATAGTCTGCAACCGATTTGATTGCTTTATCTAAAGTTAAAGCCTTAGCCTGACAGGGCAACGTAGATACAGTGATAATTGCAAAAATTAAAAATGTCTTTATTATGTACATACGTTTAATCCCTGTTAGAACGGTCTATCCGCTAAATACTTATACTCCTTGTACAACCTTTCAGCGTTTTCCTTAGCTTTTGCCAAGAGCGCGTCTGCTCTGTCAGGCGAGGCTGCCTTTAAGCTCTTAAAGCGCACTTCCTTGTACATAAAATCCTCCAACGATGTTGTAGGTTCTTTGCTGTCAAGCTGGAAGGGGTTTTTACCTTCGGCTTTTAGGCGCGGGTCATAGCGGTATAGCGGCCAAAGTCCGCATGTAACGGCGGCTTTCTGCTGCTCTAGCCCTTTTGACATATCAATACCATGGTTTATACAGTGGCTGTATGCTATGATGATCGATGTACCCTGATACGATTCTGCTTCCTGAAAGGCTTTTATTACTTGCTGCATGTTAGCACCCATATTGACTTTTGCAACGTAGACATAGCCGTAGCTCATTGCCATTGCTCCTAAGTCTTTTTTGGTATTTTCTTTACCGGCTGCCGCAAACTTTGCGATAGCGCCGATTGGTGTTGCTTTTGACATTTGTCCGCCGGTGTTTGAATAGACTTCAGTATCCATAACCAAGAT
>BTID01000185.1:0-4520 GCA_036245275.1 Termitinemataceae bacterium | reverse complement strand
AGTCTTCAATTCTAAAGTCTTCAACTCCGCATTATGCGGATTTAAAGAACGCAGCTTCCGTTGCGTCTATATTCAATTTTTTTTAATAGGAGGAATAATATGAAAAAAATATTATTCGGTTCACTCGGATTAGTTGCGGTATTAACTGCCTCTATGTTTTTTGCCTCTTGCAAAGGAGGCGCGGATACCGCTATCGAAAGCGGCGGCGGCGGTGGTGGAAACAGACCGGTACAGCCTGGCAAGGGTAATGAAACAGTTACCAACATTGTAGTTACATTTGATAACGGCTGGACAGAAGCTGAGGTTACCGACGGAGCAGATGATCCGTATACAATATTCAACAAAATAAAAAGTGTTGTTACACCAAACCAAAACAACAAAACACTTAATGCGGTTCAGAATACCCAGTTACTTAACGAATACAATGAGGCACTGGCAACTTACAAGAGTGATCTTGCAGCATACCAAGCCGAATGGGCGGATTACGAGACTGCAGTAGCAGAAGATCCGAATGCACAGGCTCCTATAACTGCGGCGCCTGTTATGCCCGTAGAACCGCCGAAAGTTCTGCCGTATTTTCCCGGCGAATCTATTCTTTTGGAATCTGGCATTGAGGAAACTGAGGGCAGTATACCCGAATGGGACTTTCATGTTTTTAAAGGCTGGTTTGACGAATCAGGCACAGAAGAAATAACAGCCTTCACAGTGTTTGATGCAGATACTACAATCTATGCAAAGTGGGAAGTGGGTTTTGCAAAGCCGTATTACACGATCACATTTGATCCGCAGAACGGTGATTCAGTTGTGCGCCGCTTGGCAGTTCCTACAGATTTTACATACTATGCGGACACCAGCAACGGAACAGACGCTTTTGAACAAGTTGCCTTAGATCCGTCAAAGCCTGAAGAGATGACATGGGTAACAGATGATATTTCACAAGCAGAAATTATAGAAGATCAGGCGCATGTGGCAGTTTATGCAGATTACAAAATTACGGGCAATCAAACTAACAGTTCAGGCAGTGCTGATATTCCATTAGGTTACGATAAAATAGTTCCGGAGTTTACACGCGAACATTATACAAACGCTGTAAGCTGGAAAATTGGAAATACAGTTACATCGATTGATGGAACTAAAAAATACACAGGTGATACAACAATTTACCGCCAGTGGACGCCCAAAAAATATACATTAACCTTTGATCCGAATGCACCTGCGGGTACAACATCACCTGCAATTGGTGCTATTGCAAATATTGACGGTCCTACAGCTTCAAGCGGGGGGCTTACCGCAGACAGTAAAGTGCTTCCGGCAAATCCTGCAAATGTTAAAACAGATGCCGATGTTGAATACCGGTTTACCGGCTGGAATACCTTAGCAGACGGCACAGGCGGCACATTTTCAGGCGCAACAAATATAACAGATAATATTACAGTGTATGGAAAATGGCAGGTGGCAGGAGTGCCTGAAAGAGCATTTGCTTATAGCGGTGCAATTCAAACTTGGACTGTTCCTGTAAACGGTGTATACGAAATTGAGCTTAACGGCGCAGAAGGCGGACAGTATGGCGGTGGATTAGGCGGCAAAGGCGGCTATATAAAGGGTCAGGTTTATTTGGAAAAAGACACTGTCCTGAATGTTTCTGTAGGCGGTAGAGGTGTTAATGGTAAAGCCGCAACTTCAGCAGGCGGTTATAACGGCGGCGGCGGCGGCGGTGATTCAGCAAACTATTTTGGTAGTCTAAAATATTCAGGCGCAGGCGGCGGCGGTGCAACCGATGTCAGAATAGGCGGAACAGCTTTAAATAACCGCATAATTGTTGCAGGCGGCGGCGGCGGAAACGGCTGGAACAGAGCAGGCGGAAGCGGCGGTAAAGGTTACGGCGGCACAGGACAAACAGGCGTGGTTGGCAACTCTGGTAATGCCGGAACAGCAGGCGGCGGCGGCACTTTAACTGCCGGCGGAACAGCCGGTATTGCAGGGAAAACCAGTACCGGTCATAGTAATGGCTCTTTAGGCACAGGCGGTCATGGCGGAAAAGGCAATGCACAATCTGATGGCAATGCCAAAAATATGGCAGAAGGCGCAGGCGGCGGCGGAGGAGGATATTACGGTGGGGCTGGAGCATTCACTTATAATGATCACGAAGGCACCATGGATAAGTCGTCCTATTCGTCAGGCGGCGGCGGGGGCGGCGGCTCTTCTTGGGCAAGTGTTGCAGACGGAGAAGCACCAAACACAAGCTATCAGTTTCAAAATGTAACTGAGGCAGTAGCAAACACTTACGGCGAAAGCATAGGTCACGGCTCTGCAAAAATAACATGGAAGCAACCTAGCTGGTAGCAGCAACGGCAAATTTAACACGGCAGGGGGGAATATTTTATGTTCCTCCCAGTGCTGTGTTAAGTTTGCCCGTTTCAAAATAGTAGCAAAATAGTAAAGGTAGAGATAGAAACTGGTATCGGTGACTGGCACCGTAACAGGGGGTATCGGTGACTGGCACCAAAAACACCACCAAAAACACTAAACACAAAAAAAGCCACAATTCCAAAGTGCCAGTCACCAATGTTATTATTACAACCCATCACACGCGGCAAATTTACCGTGTCAAAAATTTACACTGTCAAACTTCAATTCGTACTAACTTGATTTTTTCTAAAACAGCCTCTTTGTTTGCCTGTACTATCTGCAATATAAGTTGTCCCCTCCCAAGAACTTACTTAATTATCTAATAGAATGCGAGTGCTTTCAAAAATATTTTTGTACGGCTACGAATTGAAGTTTTCCTATTTTTTAAGACGCTTAAAAAACAATGCAATTGAATGAAAGAGTCGTTTAAAAAATCCTCCGCGTTCTATATCATCTGCACTTACCAAATTGATGTTTAGAAGTTCGCCTTCATTGTCATAACAAATTATTTTTCCGGCAACTTCACCCTTTTCGACAGGGGCAATCAATTCGTTAAGGTTCATATCCCATTTTAAATCGCCGCCGCCTCTGTCTGCCATGACCGTAAATGAATCAACAGCGTCATTCGTGTGTTCATTTTGAATAACCAAACCAGCGCGGTTTTTTTTGCCTTTCCAAACTTTTGTTTTTGGAATTTCCGGTATTAACGGCTTTATTGTTTTAAAGTTCTTGTATCCCCATTCCAAAAGCTCTCTGCCGTCGGAATCGCGGGCACGGGGTCCCCAATATGCCCCCATAGCGGCAGGGACACCCATAACTACAGCAATAAACCGTGTGCCATTTTGCTTTGCAGTTAGGGCAATATTGTAACCAGATTCGTCAATATAACCGGTTTTCAAGCCGTCTACACCGTTAAAAGTTTTTAAAATACCGATGTGGTTGGTTTGGATATATGGCTTTGGGTCATATTTTTGGGATTCCGGCACATTTTCAGCTTTAGGATAGATAAATTCTTTTACAGAGTGGAAATTCTGTAGGTTTTCGGGATGTAGTTTTATGTAAACTCTGCAAAATTCTGCAAATTCTCTTGCAGTTGTCATATTTTCTTCTGAAATACCAGAAGGCTCAACAAAGTGAGTTACTCTTAAGCCTAATTTTGCAGCTTCTAAGTTCATTAAAGCGGCAAAACCATTAATAGTCGGCGAAAAATTAAGGGCAACGGCAACAGCCGCATCATTTCCTGAAGGAATCGCCAAGCCTAAAAACAGTTCATTTAGGCTTACCGTTTGACCTTCTGCCAAAAACATCAGGCTGGATCTAGGCGGCTGATTTACAGCCCAAGATTCGGGCGGCAATTTTGCGGGAGTAGTAAGCGGCATATCTAACTTTTTAGCCGACTCCATTGCCACATGAATGGTCATCAGCTTTGTAAGACTTGCCGGCGGAATTGGCATTTCGGAATTTTTTGCATACAAAACCATGCCGCTGGAAGCATCCATCAAAACTGCTGAAATAGCCGTTAGAGTGGGGGCATCTGCAAAAGGATCAAGATTGAGTTTTTGGTTTGTATCACCGGCAAAAATTTCTGCAAGAAATGTACAGGCAAACAATAAGCTAAATAAAAATCTTAGATGCAAGCATCGGTTTTTTGTCATGTTCTATAAAGTATCCAATTTATAGGCATAAGTGTCAATTTAATTATTCGTGCCGAAGGGTTTAATACCCACTGCACGCACGCACCTGCTACGTGCAGCCTCTGGGGCGTAACAGAGGGTATTAAACCCGCAGTGCAATTCTTCGGGAGAACAAAAATCCCCGCTGCTCTGCGGCTGGGATTTTTATTGCGCAGTATAAATGTGTATACGACATTGCTTTATGAAAATCATTCACCGCTAAATAATCTTCAGGGCTTTTAAATTCAACAATATTGTAGACATCAAAAATTTCGGCAATGTTCTTTTTGATCGTTATCCCTTTTTCTTTCTTGATAATGACAGCATCTATTCGTAGCGGATTTGTATTTAATTCATGTTCAAAACTGAACTCTAGCACATCTAAATACGGCTCTAGCTCCAAGCGGATTGCGTCGTAAAATGCAGAATGCCAATTTA
>BTID01000184.1:0-4877 GCA_036245275.1 Termitinemataceae bacterium | reverse complement strand
GGTTCTGATACCTGTTTAGACAAAAATAAAATTTTTAGGCTTCTCTAAATTTAACAAAAATTCGCTAAACAGCATATTTAGACCTAGTTTAGCACTTGAAACACATTTTTTTAATGCGCTCGCCCTGGGCATATCTGCGTAGTGTATTGACAAACAAATTGTGTTGCCGCATAATTCAGTCATAGGAGTTCTTATGAAAAATAATTATTTAAAAAACAGACGCTTGTTTGGCGCTTCTGTTTGTATGTTGGTTCTGGCTGCCGGAATATTAAGCAGTGCGTTTCTTGCCGGTTGTAAAAAAAAGGGAGGCTCAGAGGAGCAAACCACAATTTTGATTGCAGCGGCAGCAAGTTTAAAAAATACTTTTGACGATGCGCTAATACCTGCATTTAAAGCGAAAAATCCAAAAATCGCCGTGCAAGCTACTTACGATAGTTCGGGAAAACTCCAAACACAAATTGAAGAAGGTTTGCAGGCTGATGTTTTTATGTCTGCCGCGTTAAAACAAATGAACGCACTGGTAATCTCCGGTTTTATTTCAGCCGATTCAGTTAACAATCTTGTTCAAAATAAACTTGTCCTAATAAAACCTGCAGGCGGCACTACGGCAGTTACATCATTTACTGATATTAATAAGGCATTAAGCATAGCAATTGGGGATCCCGCTTCGGTTCCGGCAGGACTGTATGCACAAGAAGCGCTTACAAAATTCGGTCTTTGGGAATCATTGCCGCAAACGAGTAAAAGTCTTGGGACCAATGTTACTGAGGTATTAAACTGGGTAGCACAGGGCAGCGCAGAAGTCGGCATAGTATATGCAACAGATGCGGCTTCAACAAAAAAAGTTGAAGTAATTTCTGTTTTACAAGACGGCGTTCTTAGCGCACCGGTTATCTACCCTGTCGGCATAACAGCAAAAACCGCACACGCTAATGAAGCAAAACTTTTTGTTGATTTTCTTGCCTCAAAAGAAGGTTTAGATATTTTCGGCAAATATGGTTTTGCAGCAAACAAGTAAAGTATAAATCCCCGCCGCAGAATACCATGCCAACAGACATTTGCGTAAAATACTATTGAATAAAAAAATTAAATTATGTTACAATTTAATAAAGTCGCGGGAATAGCTCAGTGGTAGAGCGCCACCTTGCCAAGGTGGATGTCGCGGGTCCGACTCCCGTTTCCCGCTTGTCTTCAGTTCATGTGCAGTGCGGATGTTGCAGGGATTTTTGATTGTTTTAGCGAGAGTGGTGAAATTGGCAGACACGCTAGACTTAGGATCTAGTGCCGCAAGGTTTGGGGGTTCAAGTCCCCCCTCTCGCAATGTGTGTCCTTGATTAGTAGATTACAAAGTCTTTGCAATTGCCATTGCGGCGGTTTTGCCGTCGGCAAGGGCGCGGACTACAAGACTTGCGCCGTTGCGGGAATCACCTGCCGCCCATACTTTTGGGTTTGATGTATGAAAACTGCCTTTTGTGCGTATATTGCCTCGTTCGTCGGTTTCCAGACCCAGGTCATGAACAACGCCTTCTTGAACAACATGTGTAAAGCCCATTGCCAACAAGACAAGATCTGCTTCAATTTTGAATTCAGAAGCGGGTACTTCTTTCATTGCAGGACGGCCGTCTGCACCAGTTGCCCATTCAACATTACAAACATTCACACTCTGTAATTTGCCGTTTGAGCCTTCAAACGATTTTGTATTTACCGACCACAGCCTGTCGCAGCCTTCCAAGTGCGAACTTGATGTTTTGTACAAGGTAGGCCAAAGCGGCCATGGCTGATTGGGCGGTCTGTGGACAGGCGGCTTAGGCATAACTTCAATTTGTGTTACTTTATAAGCTCCCTGCCTGTTAGCAGTGCCTACGCAATCCGAACCGGTATCGCCGCCGCCAATAACCAGCACCTGTTTACCGGCTGCATTCACTTTTTCTATAGCGGTATCCTTTTCTGTTGCCAAGTTGCGGTTTTGCAGCGAAAGAAAATCAAGTGCCTGCACAATGCCGCTAAGCTGCCTGCCGGGGACAGTAATATCACGCGGCTGCCTGGCACCAATCGTTATCAATAACAGATCATATTCAGATTCCAGTTTTTTGGCATCAATTATTGCGGCCCCCTGACCTGTTGTACCGAATGCAAATTGACCGCTGCCTACACGTGTGTTGGTTTTAAAAACGATCCCTTCGGACTCCATTATTCCGACACGTCTGTCTATAAAATCTTTTGAAAGTTTAAAGTTTGGGATTCCATATCTAAGGTATCCGCCTACGGTTCTGTCAGCTTCATAAACGGTAACTGATAATCCTAATTTATTTAAAAAGTACGCTGCAGAAAGTCCCGCAGGTCCGCCGCCTATAACCGCTACTTTTTTGCCGTTACGCTTGTGCGGCGGGCGCGGCACAACAATGCCCATTTCAAAGGCTTTTTCTATAACGGCAAGCTCATTTTGCCGCACTGTAACAGGATCGTCATTCAATCCTAAAACACAGGATGCCTCGCAAAGTGCAGGACATACACGCCCTGTAAATTCAGGGAAAGGGTTTGTTTCCTGCAAAAGCGCCCAAGCACCCGTCCAATCGCCGCGGAAAATCCTATCCTGATATTCCGGCATAACATTCCCCAAAGGACATGCCCAATGGCAAAACGGCACACCGCAGTCCATGCATCGGCTTGCCTGCAACCTGCGTTCATCGTCACTAAGCTGCTCTTCAACCTCGCTATAATCGTTTATCCGTTCGGCAACTGGCCGGTATCCGGAAACCTTGCGTTTAACGTTTAAAAACCCTTTTGGATCACCCATAATTGCCCTTTAAAAATTTCACCAAAATCAATGTTCACCCCATTGTAGTGAAATTCTTTTAAAATGTCTATGGCTCGAATTTGCTTAGAAATATGCCTTGCCAAAGCATTTTATTGCTTGCTATAATCGTGTTGATGAAAACTGTAGTTATTGGTGCCCAGTGGGGCGATGAGGGAAAGGGCAAAATCGTAGATTACCTTTCAGAAGACTCTGATATTATTGTGCGTTTTTCAGGCGGTGCAAATGCAGGGCATACTATTGTCGCAAACGAAGAACAGTATGCGCTTCATTTAATACCTTCCGGTGCGCTTTACAAGGATAAAATTGTCATTTTAGGTGCTGCTATGGTGATAGACCCGCAAGCACTCTTTGACGAAATCGGAATGTTGTCAAAACGCGGAATTGATACAAGCGGACGAGTTTTTATTTCTGATAGGGCACATATTGTTCTGCCAAGTTATATAGCCCTTGATAAAAAGCTCGATGCCGAACGCAAAAAGCCGATAGGAACTACAGGGCGCGGCATAGGCGTTACATATTCGCTAAAAAGCAGCCGCGACAGCATACGCATTGCAGACCTTTTTTGGCAGGACAAAATTGATGATCTGGATAGTGCCGATAAAACTTTCTTAAACACATACAAAGACAAACTTACAGCTATGTCGATCAATTTATCTGCATATCTTGAGGCAAACAAAAATAAAAAAGTCCTTTTTGAAGGGGCACAGGGTGCCCTCTTGGACTTGGATAGCGGCACTTACCCTTATGTTTCAAGCGGGCTCTCTTGTGCTGCCGGAGCTGCAATAGGCGGCTGTGTGGGACCGCGTGCTTTGGATGACATACTGGGCGTGTTTAAAGCATATTCAACACGGGTTGGAAACGGACCCTTCCCTACTGAGTTTAACGAAAACGACAAAACACAAGATGAGCTATGCAGCTATGTGCGCGAAACAGGCCGTGAATACGGTGTAACAACAGGACGTCCGCGCCGTTGCGGCTACTTAGACCTTGTTGCGTTGCGTTATGCATGCATAAGCAATTCAATAAGCTCTTTAGTAATGACGCACATTGATGTATACGATACGTTAAACGAAATAAAAGCCTGTACTGCATACAACATCAATGGCAAGGAAACTACAGACTTTCCGTCATCTATACAAGCATTAAATGATGCAAAACCAGTGTTAAAAACATTTACAGGCTGGAAGCAAAGTTTAGCCAATGCAAAAGATTACAGTTCGTTGCCCAAGGAGGCAAAGACATATATCAAATTTATAGAAGACTACTGCCAGACAAAAATAAGCATCGTTTCTGTAGGTGCCGACAGAACACAAACATTGATGCGCTAAACTCAATTAAGACAATATTTTGCATAATACAAGCAAAGAGCGGCTGCCATAAAGGTGTGAATGTAGGGACACTTTCCCATTTCTTGCATTACTTTTTCAGGCTCGGCAAATTCAATGCCGACAAATTCATCGTTGTCTAAATCTTGATCCCCTATTTTTTTTAAATCTTGCGCCAAAAAATAGTAAACCTTGTTCTCCATAATTGCAGGATTTGGATTCATAAGTCCAAGTTGTTCAATTTTTCCTGCTTTATAACCGGTTTCTTCCAAAAGCTCACGCGCAGCACCGATTGACGGATCCTCGCCCTTTTCGATAACACCGCCTGGAAATTCCACGCTTAAACAGTTGCTTCCGTGCCGCCATTGTTTTACCATTATAAAACGCTTGCCGGCTTCTGTTTCGATAACAGGAATAATAACTGCACAGTCAGGACCTTCCATAACGGTATAGTTGCCGCAAGCACCAAGCGGCGAGCGGGATTCTGTTTCGCAAACCGTAAACACACTGGTTTTAAGCAGAGTTTTTTTGCTTAGTCTAGTCCACACAAGTTGATTGTCATTAGTATCATTGTCCATATACACCTTCAATATCAGTTTCAATGTCAGCTTCAATAACGGAACGAAATCTGAATGCTTGCCCCGTAAGTTACAGCATCGCCGCGGGCATCGTTTGGGATAGCGTGGAAAATGAAGTCGGAGTATTTGCACCGGTATTTTACAGACATAACGATT
>BTID01000183.1:0-5318 GCA_036245275.1 Termitinemataceae bacterium | reverse complement strand
CCGAACTGTGCCTTTCCGCCTAAGGGCTGTTGTGTTACCAATGAATAAGGACCTGTTGAGCGGGCATGCATCTTGTCGTCTACCAAGTGGTGAAGTTTTAAAAAGTAGATGATTCCGCAGAAAATCGGATTTACAAACTGCTCGCCTGTTCTGCCGTCACGCAAAAAAATCTTTGAATTTGCAGGCAGCCCGGCATCTTTAAGTTTATTTTCGATTTGTTCTGCCGAAGGCGACTGGAAAACCGGTGCCGAATACCATTCGTTTAGGCTTATTCCTGCCCAGCCTAGCTCTGTTTCCAAAAGCTGACCGATATTCATACGGCTAGGAACACCAAGCGGCGTAAGACACAGGTCTAGCGGTGTGCCGTCTTCCATGTAGGGCATATCTTCTTCCGGCAAAATACGAGCTACAACGCCCTTGTTTCCGTGCCGGCCTGCCATCTTATCACCTTCGCGCAACTTACGTTTAGCTGCGATAAGCACTTTTACCATTTCGTCTACACCGGGGTTAAGGTCATCCCCTTCGCTGCGTTTAAGACGCTGCACCGCTATAACTGTGCCTTCGACACCATGCGGCGCTCGCAACGAGGAATCTTTTACTTCTTTTGCCTTTTCGCCGAAAATCGAATTTAAAAGTTTAAACTCCGGTGTGGTTTCAGTTTCACTTTTTGGAGTAACCTTACCTACAAGAATATCACCATCGCGTACTTTTGCGCCAATGCTGATAATGCCTTCGGCATCCAAATTGTCCAAACTTTTTTCTGCGGCATTAGGTATATCACGAGTAATTTTTTCCGGTCCAAGCTTTGTTTCGCGCACTTCGGTAACAAGCTCTTTAATATGTATAGAAGTAAACATATCCTCTTTTACTACACGTTGCGAAATCAAAATTGAATCTTCGTAGTTATACCCATTCCAAGGCATAAACCCTACCAAAACATTGCGTCCAAGTGCCAGCTCGCCGCCGTCTGTATCAGGACCGTCTGCAAGAACTGAGCCTTCTTTTACAATGTCGCCAAGCTCTACAATAGGCCGCTGATTGTAGCAGGTATCCTGGTTCGTCCGCTGGAACTTTACAAGCGGGTATACATCAGAAACTTTTTTGTCGGCATCAGGTGTTACAACAACTTCTTTGGACGTAACACGTTTTACAACGCCAGCCCTCTTTGCCTTAACCAAAACTCCTGAATCGTAAGCACACTTGCCTTCCATGCCGGTGCCCACACGCGGTGCTTCGGGGAAGACAAGCGGTACGGCTTGGCGCTGCATATTACTGCCCATTAAGGCGCGGTTTGCATCGTCATGCTCCAAAAACGGAATTAAACTTGCGCTAACGCTGATAATCTGCTTTGGAGAGACATCCATATAGTTGATTTCTTCAGGTGTCAAGTTGGCATAATCGCCTTGCCTACGGCAAGAAACCTGATTTTCCGCAAAAGAGCCGTCTTTGTTAAGTTTTGCAGATGCCTGCGCAACATAGTATTTATCTTCTTCTATTGCAGAAAGATACTCTACCTTTGTTGTAGCTTTTCCGTTTTCCACACGGCGGTACGGCGTTTCCAAAAAGCCGTAATCGTTTACCTTTGTATAATTTGCAAGCGATACGATAAGACCGATATTTGGACCTTCCGGTGTTTCAATAGGACACATACGTCCGTAGTGGGTATAGTGAACATCGCGCACCTCAAAACCGGCACGGTCGCGTGAAAGACCGCCCGGACCAAGTGCATTAAGGCGGCGTTTATGAGTAAGCTCTGCAAGCGGATTCACCTGATCCATAAACTGAGAAAGCTGGCTTGACCCAAAAAATTCTTTTATTGCAGCTACAAGCGGCTTTATGGAAATTAGATCTTGCGGTTTTATGGTATCTGTTTCTTTTAAGCTCATTCGTTCGCGGGCAATGCGCTCCATTCTGCTGAATGCCGTCTTAATAGTGTTCGACATAAGCTCGCCTACTGAGCGCACACGGCGGTTTCCAAGATGATCAATATCGTCTGCCTTCATTTTACCTGAATAAACCATGATCAAAAACTTCATTGTCGCGATAACATCTTGTTTTGTAAGCACATGCACCGTTAAAGGAGGGTCAAGCTCAAACTTTTTATTAAGTTTATAGCGGCCTACACGTCCTAAATCGTAGCGGCGGCTTGTAAAAAACATACCGTTTAGATCTTTTTCCGCAGCTTCTGTCGTTATAGACTCCCCGGGAGAAAGCACTTTGTAAACATAGCCAAGCGATTCTTCCTTTGTCGGCTCATCTTTTGTTTCATCGGCACTTGGAAACTTAATTTCTTCGCGCTCAAAGCAATTGATTAAAATTGGCGAATTAAGCGAATCCGGCGAGTCGAAGTCAATATATTCAATCTTTTTAATGCCGTTTGCCAAAAGATCATCAACATTATGAGGATACATCTTTTCGCCTGCCGGATAGAGCTTCTTTTTTGGATTTTGCCCCTCCAAGGCGGCATCTGGGTTATCAATCCAAACCGGAGCTGCAAGTACACGTCCTGTAATATCATCACGGCACTTTTCTGTGCTTTTAATTTCCATAGGTTTTACTGTGTAAAAAGACCGGATTATATCTTCGCGGTCTTTAAAACCCAGCGCGCGCAGGAAAATCGTGCCTAGTATACGTTTTTTACGATCTATTTTTGTGTAAATTAAATCACGTTTTTGATCAATTTCAAATTCCAGCCACGAGCCGCGGTATGGAATGATACGCGAAGAAAAAATGCCCTTGTCGTGGCAAAAAATAACACCAGGCGATCGGTGAATTTGCGAAACAACAACACGTTCTGCTCCGTTTATAATAAAAGTTCCGCGTTCTGTCATAAGCGGAATATCGCCCATATAAATATCTTTTTGCCGGATTTCGCCGGTATTCGAAAATATCAAGTTTATGCGGGCTTTAAGTGAAACCGAATAGGTAAGGCCTTTTTGTTTACATTCGATTTCACTGAATTTTATGCTGTCTTTATCCAAAGTATAATGCTCGAATTCAAGCGTCATCTCGTCGTTTGGGCCTTTTATTGGGAATGTGGCGCGGAAAGCTTCTTCGATGCCTTGCAGTTTTAAAGGGTCTCCGTTTAAAAGTGCGGTTCTTTGCAGAAAGCTTTCGTATGAAGCTACTTGAATATCAATCAAATTAGGCAAATCCATAACATCTTGAATATCTTTGCCTATATATTGCCTGTTCCTTTCCTTAAATTTTTCGATTTTTTCCTTTTCCTTAATTGTTCCCATTTCGCCCTCTTCTTTCTTGATTAGATTTGATTTTTAATATTTTTAAATGTGTGAAATTAGGGGCATGACAAAAGCCATAGCCCCCTATTGCTATTATGCAACTTCTACTGTTCCGCCTGCTTCTGTAACGGTCTTCTTGATTTTTTCCGCTTCGTCTTTTGCAATGTTTTCTTTAAGCGCTTTTGGAGCACCTTCTACAAGTTCTTTTGCTTCTTTTAAGCCTAATTGAGTTACCTCGCGGACAGCCTTGATTACTGCAATTTTTTTTGTTTCGTCAAATGCTTTTAGCGTAACAGTGAATTCGGTTTTTTCTTCTACCGCTGCAGCCCCTCCACCGCCGCCTCCTGCTACAGCTACTGCCACAGGAGCCGCCGCCGAAACGCCGAACTTTTCCTCCATTGCTTTGACAAGTTCCGAAACTTCAAGAACCGTCATGGAAGCGATTGCTTCCAAAATGTCTTCTTTTGATGCTGCCATATTATCTTCTCCTTAAATAAAAATAGTTTAACACCCCATAAAAGGAATGTTTTTATCCGCTTACATTTTATAAGCGAATGTTAATGTTACCCGACAGGACGACAGCTAGAAGCCTGAGGGGTTAATAACCAATATCAACCGGCCGCCGCTTTTTGGTCTGCAATGGCTTTTACCGTGCGTACCAAGCGTGACGGAATGTCGTTTAATGCCGCCGCCAAATTGCGAGCCGGTGCATTCATGCACGACATAAGCATAGATATAAGCTCCAGACGCCCCGGTAACTTTGAAAATGCCGCTATTTGTTTTGCGTCATATACTGCCCCGCCTACCATGCCGCCTTTTACAATCAGAGCCGGTGCTTCTTTGGAAAAATCGACAAGGACTTTTGCTATTTCGTTTGAATCTTTAGGCGCTACAGCTACCGCTGTAGGACCTACGAGGTAAGCGGCTACTTCCTTTGGAGCTGAAAGTTCCTCAAAAGCGATACGGGCATAGTTGTTCTTAACAACTTTGAAAACCGACTCTTTTGCGCGTAATTGCTTGCGAAGATCGGTTATTTGTCCAACAGTTAAACCGCGGTATTCGGTAAAAATAAAATCTTTTTCCGATCCGGCACTCGATTCAAATATCTCTTTTACTTCCGCTATCGACTTTGTTTTAGCTTCTTGTACTTTTTTTGCTACTATTGCCATTTTTCTCTCCATACTTGCCCGCCTTGCGGGCGAACTTAAATCTTATTCGTTAGTGAATGAAACCCAAACACCAGGACCCATTGTGGAAGAAAGCGAAACAGTCTGCACAAAATCACCTTTTGCGTCCGACGGTTTTTTACGCTTAATTTCGTTAATAACGATCCGTGCATTTTCTGCAATTTTATCCGCATCCATAGACACCTTACCTACAGCAAGGTGAACAACTCCTGTTTTATCTGCACGGAATTCTGTACGCCCCTTCTTTAACTCTGATAGCGCACCTTTTAGATCAAAGGTAACGGTACCGGTTTTTGGGTTAGGCATAAGACCTTTGCGTCCTAAAACCATTCCAAGTTTACCAACATCCTTCATCATATCAGGTGTCGCTACGGCTACATCAAAATCCAGCCAGCCGCCTTTAACTTTTTCGATTAAGTCATCTGAGCCGACAAAAGCAGCACCGGCATCCTTGGCTTCTGTTTCTTTTTCCGGCTTACAGAACACCACAACTCGTTTTTCACCACGGAATTGATTGGGCAAAACCACAGTGTCGCGCACCGATTGGCTTTTTTTAAGGTTGAGTTTGACGGACAGATCAATAGTTTCATCAAATTTGCCGAATTTTAAAGTTTTTACCATCTCGACTGCTTCTTTTAAACCTAGCACAACAGTCTTATCGTATTTTTTGGCTGCTTCAAGGTATTTTTTTCCGCGCTTCATTTTTCTACCTCCACACCCATAGAGCGTGCAGTTCCGGCGATGATCTTTGAAGCACCAGCCATATCTACTGCAGAAAGGTCTGCCATTTTGAGTTTAGCAATTTCGTCGATTTTAGCCTTGCTAATTTTACCGACCTTTACTTTATGCGACTCAGGAGACCCCTTTTCCAAACCGATAGCCTTTTTTA
>BTID01000182.1:0-7164 GCA_036245275.1 Termitinemataceae bacterium | reverse complement strand
CCAGAGGGATATTGCTGCCCGGATAAAAGATTGCAAGCGGAACGCCGCGCTCGTATTGAACGCCATTTGCTGCTAACTCCCTTTCCAGTGCGTCAGCGTAGATTGGTTTGGTAAAGCAATTGCCAAGATTGTTTTGCACTTTTTTGGCAATCGTAGAGATGAGGTCTGTAGTTGCTTTAAAATAAGGAGGCACTTTCATTTATGCGGCCTCCTGCGAGATGCATTCAGAAACGTGGGGCGCCAAAAAATTTGCCTGCTTCATTCGGGGTTGCGCTCCACGCAAGTGCGTGGGATTTTGTTGCGTAGGCGTTGCTGGGTTTTGGCGCAAACTCATTACGCAGTCAAATTTTTTGGCGCCTGCTGTTTTGTGTAATCCTGCAGAGGCGTCAACATTTGACGCGGGGAGAGAGGTTTTTGCCTGCTCCATTCGGGGTTGCGCTCCACGCAAGTGCGTGGGATTTTGTTGCGTAGGCGTTGCTGGGTTTTGGCGCAAACTCATTCCGCAGTCAAATTTTTTGTCGCCTGCTTTTTTAGATAACCTTGCAGAGGTCTCAACATTTGACGCGGGAAGAGGCTGGGTTCGGGGTTGCGCTCCACGCAGGGGCGTGGGATTTTGTTGCGTAGGCGTTGCTGGGTTTTGGCGCAAACTCATTCCGCAGTCAAATTTTTTGGCGCCTGCTGTTTTGAGTAATCTTGCAGAGGTCTCAACATTTGACGGGGGAAGAGAGGTTTGGGTATCAGTTTGCTGTTTGGATGTGTTTGTGGTTAAAGTACGATAGTAATCTACCGAAAATGTTAGTGAATTATGTTTGTTCTTGGGACAAGAACTTTTCTCTAAAGATACACTACCTACATGCCGAGTGTGTGTGTGTGTGTGTGTACGAATTCGACATATTCAGCCTGCTAGCGGGGGCGTGTGTACCTTGCGCTTTCTTGCAGAATGGGGAAATTGTTGTGGTGTTGCTAAATAATGTCATATTGATATTATAGGCATAACGTGGGAAAAAAAACAAGTGTTTTTCTTATAATCATTAACACAACAATCAGTAACACGACAATCATTAACACCTTTGTTTTTTTAAATCGCGTATTTTTTTTCGCAGGCCTTCGGCAGAATGAAAGGCAGCGGTTAGAATAGGTTTGTATGCAAAATCCCAACTGCCCGGGCGGTGGATTATTGTGCCTCCAAAACCGGTTTTAAAGCGGTAAAGACCTGCCATTGGGTGTGCGCTATTTCCATTAGGCGGAATTCCGAACAGGTCGTATACTGTGCAAGAGCATGCCTTTGCGTCGCGCATTGCTTGCCATTGCAGCGCATAAGGTGCCATTACATTGCGGTGCAAGTTTGATGATGCCCCATAAAGATATGTTGAGTGCCCATTCCAAAAAAGTGTGATGATTCCGGCAATCGTTACACCTTCGTAATCGGCAAGATAAAGCCGAATGTCAGGTGCAGAGGCATTGTTTTTGTTTTTCCATGCGTAAATAGTATCAAAAAGGGTAGCATAATAATTGATATTATGGATTGCAATACCATCGCGGCGGCTTGTTTCCTTAAAAATTTCATAAAAAACCGGCAATTCATCTGCTGGCGCATTGCGAATTTTTACTTTTTTGCTGCCAAGCCTTATATTATAGCGACATTTACTCTTCATTTGAGCCAAAATATGATCTTCTGCCGGTGATAAATCAATTAAAACTGTGTCAGGAGCCTGAATATCAGCGGCAGCATGCTTAAAAGGCATCTGTAAACGCCGCTCTTGCCATGCCGAACCACCGTTTTCTGCAGTAAACCAAGGCGGATCAAAGCGGATAAAAGCCGTACTTTTGGGTAAGACCTGCTTTAAGGCAAGTGCAAGCTCTTGTAATGCGGTATTTGCAGTATGATCACTTGCTGCAAGCTCCACCGCTAATTGAGGTCCCCATGGTATGTATGCAAAACCTAGCCCTGCTGCAAGCGGGCGGCTAAGAACAAGCAAGGGCATTTTGTCCGCAAGAAAATAATGTGCTTTCCAACCAAAACATGATTTAAAAACACCCCAAAAGCCGCTTTGCAAGAAATTGCTTTTAGTATTTACACAGATAGAGTCGAAAATAGTCAAGTCGCATGGGTCCAATTTTTGCAACAGCATAGTAGATTATCGGATATTTATGACACGCATTATTGTGTCCATTGTTAATGCTAAATCGGTTTTGGCACGTCGCCGCGCTTCAATAAACGGGATCGCAACACGGTTAATGCTAAAAATTGCAGAAACCCCTTCTGTGTATGCAGATTCTATGTTATCGCCTATATCGCCTACTACGGCAAACAACGGCACACCGGCTTTTTTTGTCCGTCTTGCAATGCCTATTACTACTTTACCGCGCAGACTTTGTGTGTCGATTTTACCTTCGCCGGAAAAAACAATATCTGCATTTTTTAAAAGTTTATCGAATTGAACGGTATCAAGGACGGTTTCTATGCCCATTTGCAGCTTTGATCCAAAAAAAATCTTCATTCCAAAGCCCATGCCGCCTGCTGCACCTGCACCGGGAATTTCCGCCGCATCCTCTAGCAGCATATCGTGTTGAACAATTTCTGCAAGGTGTTTAAGACCTGAATCAAGGCGTTTTACCATTGGGTGACTGGCACCTTTTTGCGGGCCGAAAATGTATGCGGCACCGGTTTTTCCGCATAGCGGGTTATCGATGTCGCACATGCTTATTAATTGTGCATCTTTTAGGCGCGGATCAATGCCGCTTGTATCAATGCGGCATATATCTTTTAGGCTGCCGCCTGTAGGCACAAAAGTATTTCCTGATTTATCAAAAAAACGTACCCCAAGTGCAGATGCGGCACCGCAAGCGCCGTCATTTGTAGCACTGCCTCCAAGTCCTGTAATAATTTTACTGCAGCCTTTATCCAGCGCTGATTTTATAAGCTCGCCTACGCCAAATGTAGTGGAACACTCAGGATTTAGCCTGCCTTCTGCAAGGGGCAGTCCTGCACAGGCTGCCATTTCGATAACGGCAGTTTTTTCGCCGTCTTTTGCCGCACCGGATAGGATGCCGTAAAATGACGGCACAACGTCATTAAAAGGACCGCACACATTTATATCGATTTTTGTGCCGCCTACGGCACTTAAAAAGGCATCTACAGTGCCTTCGCCGCCGTCTGCAACCGGAATACATAAAATATTTGCATCACAGAAAAACCGTTTTACCGATTCCGCCATGATATTGCAAATTTCTAATGAACTCATAGTTCCTTTAAACGAATCCGGTATAATAATGAAGTTTTTCATTGTCCGTTGATAATCGAAGGCAATATGCGGCCTGCCCCTGCGTAAGTACGGTTCCAATACGAATCGCTTAGGTTTGATATTATTACACCGGTTTTTGGTCCGTCGCTTGCGCTATGAATAAAATTACCTTCGCCTATGTATATTCCTACATGATTAATCTTGCTGCCAGGACGAAAAAAAACTAAGTCCCCTGGTTCCAGCAAACCTTCTTTTATTATTTCACAATTTTTGTACATTGCCTCTGCTGTGCGCGGAAAAGGAATCTTTAACGAATCACGAACCACAGTAAATAAAAATCCTGAACAGTCCATACCGTGAACAGTACTCCCCGATGCTTTATACGGCGTACCTAAAAATTTTTTTGCATAGTTAATAAGCATTTGCCGATCACTCTGCAAACTCTGAGCACCGGCTATTTGAGTCATCAACACTGTCAAGACAAAAACAAAAAAGCATGATTTTACTATTTTATTCATTTATGGTTACCGGCGCGTAGCGCAAGGGGGGTAGCGTAAAACCGAAGGTTTGGAGCGAGGGGGGCTTTCCCCCCTTTAAATATTATGATAGAACGATTGCTTGATAAACGAGGTCTTTTTTACCCGTATTTTTTAGACCATGCGACGAACCGTTGCCGGTAATCATGACATCACCGGCTTTTATTGGAAACTCTTTGCCGTTGTCGTTTGCAACACCGCTACCGGATAGGATGATGTAAAACTCAGTTTCGTCCTCGTGCTTATGGAAGCCGATTGAACAATCAGGCGGCATACGAACCTCTGCTATTGTTTTTGCATGGCGGAATGTTTCCGGCGGGGCAAGTCTTGTAAAATAAAGCGTTCCTGTACCGCCGCGCAAATCCACTTTTTCGTCTACATTCATTTGATTTCTACGCACTATCATTTTTGTTCCTTTTTTATTTGTGTCCTTATTATTGAATTACTGAGCCTGAAATATCATAATTATTTCGTCAGGCTTTTGCGGATCTTGTACAAATAATTGCAAGCTGTTGCCGCTAAGCTGCCATCTAACTGCCCGTTGAAGATACCAGTAATATTCATTTTCTGCCAACCCGCCTATGTTCATATTGTTTGCCATCATAGTGCCGACAATAGGCTGTAATTTAAAAAAGTTACCCTCGCTGGTTGCAAAAGGGGCAAAATACCGGTTAGGCGCAGCTATTCCGGATATACCTTCGCTTGTAAATTGGAGTATGTAATAATCACCCTTGTTGTTGCTTGCCATTTGAGTGCGATTTAAAGTTATATCACCTTCGCCAACTTTTATTTGAGAAAGAAGCCAAGTGCGGTTTTTTATGCTGTCTGTAGAAGTTGTGCCAGTGGACGCAGCTCCATTAGCTGAAGCATTTGCCTCCGCCTCGGGAACTTCTTTAGTTGCCGCCGGTTTTCCTTTTGGCTTTGGCGGTGGTTTTGGTTTTGGAGCTCCAAAAATATAGGCACCGCTAAACAAAAAGCAAACTATTAACAAAACAAACGGTAAACGTAATCTTTTCTTATTCGACATAAAACCCTCCGTGTCTTTTATTAAACCTTAATATCGATATTTCTATATTCAATCAATATATTTATTATTATAAGTGTTAATGGGCTTTATTGCAAGCACAGTAAAAGTTTGCCCCGCCGTATTTCAGTTTGCCTACATTTTTTATAAGCTAACTCCATATAGAATATAGAGTTAGCTTATGAGCCGCCCGAGGATCGAACTCAGGACCCACAGATTAAGAGTCTGTTGCTCTACCAGCTGAGCTAGCGGCCCGATATTGCAAGCCTTGCAATAACTGCAAGGCCGTTGACCAATTATTCTTCGCCTACACGCAATCCTTTGTATCCGGTGATTTTTAATGTTGCACCGAACTGTTTACCGGCTTCTGCAAGGGCTTGTGTAACTGTAATCTTATCGTTTTTGACATAGTTTTGATCTAAGAAGCAAATTTCGGCAAGATATTTTTTTACCTTACCTGCTAAAGCACCTTCTAAAACTTTTTCCGGTTTGCCTACAAATTTTTCATCATTTGCGATCTGCTTGCGGAATATTTCTTCCTGTTCTTTTATAACAGATGCGTCAATATCATCTTTGGAAAGTGCTGCCGGACTAAAAGCCGCAACATGCATAGCAAGCGACATTGCAAAAGATTGAGCTTCTTCGTTTTTAAAGATATCAGGTTTGTCGGAGTTTACCGTAACAACAATTCCAATAACACCATCACCATGAATATACGATGCAAGATATTCACCCGCCTGTGCTTTTATAAGAACAAGACGTTTTAAACTCATGTTTTCGCGTATTTTTGTTGCAAGGTCTTTGACCATACCGCTAAGTTCATCGTTAGCCGCTTCATAGCCCTTATCAATCGCTATCTGGGCGATCTTATTGCCTAATTCAACAAATTCCGGGTTGCGGGCAACAAAGTCAGTTTCGCTTGCAAGTTCAACAATAGCCGCTGTGGTCCCTTGTATCTTGATAGAAACACGTCCGTTATTGGTTGCCCTGTCCGCACGTTTTGCCGCTGCAGCAAGTCCCTTCTCTTTTAAAACCTTTATAGCCTTGTCAAAGTCCCCATTTGTTTCTGTAAGAACGTTCTTACACTCCATAGGACCTGCACCGGTCGCATCACGTAATTTTTTTACATCTGCTGCTGTAATAGCCATTTGTTACTCCTAATCCTTGAAAACTTTATCAACATCAATGGGAAGATCATCTTCTTCGCCTTCCGCAACAGATGTGGTTTTAACTTCGTCAACACCTTTGGCATAGCTTTCGATGTCAACTTCCTTGTCTTCTTCCTTGCGGGAGCTATCTGTTAGTATATTTTCCATTTCGTCTTCATCGCCGTCTTCTACAATCCGCAAACCGGCACCTTCGTTATCCTGATCCACAACGGCGTTAGCTATAATCTGAGTAAAAAGTGAAATCGCACGGATAGCATCATCATTACCCGGAATTGGAAAGTCGATACCGTCAGGATTACAGTTTGTATCAACAACAGCAACGATAGGAATGCCCATTCGGCGCGCCTCAGTAACGGCGATAGATTCTTTGCGGGTATCTACTATAAAGAGGATGCCCGGTAAATCCTTCATTTCTTTAATGCCGCCTAAGTTTTTTTGAAGCTTTGCACGCTCCTTGCCCAAACCTGCAATCTCTTTTTTGGTAAGATTTTCAAAAGTGCCGTCAACTTCCATTTTTTCGAGCTTTTTTAGACGCAAAAGTGATTTTTTAATCGTAGAAAAGTTAGTCAACATGCCGCCTAACCAGCGGTTGTTTACATAATACATACCGCAACGTTCAGCTTCTTTTTGAATTGCTTGCTGTGCCTGTTTTTTGTGCCGACGAATAGCACAGTCTTTTGCTGTTCAATTGCTTTGCGGACTGCCTGATAGGCAAGTTTGCTTGCCTGTATCGTCTTTTGCAGATCGATAATGTGAATGCCGTTTCTTTCCGAGTATATATATTTCTTCATACGCGGATCCCAGCGTTTTACCTGATGACCAAAGTGAACCCCTGATTCAAGCAGGCTTTTCATTGTGACTACTGTCAAAATTTCCTCCGTATTTCCGGCTTGTACGAAACTATGCCGGAATCCCTTCGTTATATCTCGTCTGATATTTCCAATCAGACGGAAAGTATGCCGATGATACCAGCACCGTTTTTATTGTAGCATCTTAAAAAAAGAAGCACAAGTATGCAAAACCGGCTTGTCAACAACCGGCCAAGATCATTTAACCACAGATACAGGGCAAAAGCATTTAAAATCCCGTACTCCCAAAAACAATGGTATAATTAAATACTTCCTTGGGAGGGGAAGAATTTATGGAGATAACAAAAGAGGATATAATCAAAATGAATGTTTCATTAGGAG
>BTID01000181.1:0-7272 GCA_036245275.1 Termitinemataceae bacterium | reverse complement strand
AAAGACAGTGCAAGATTGCGGCGCATGAGTTTTTAGAGGTGTCCTTAATATCAACATAATTTCCAAAAAACATTGACGGGAATATAACCAGTGCACTTACTCCAAAAACACCAAAAATACCGGAAATTTGCAATAATGAAATCGTACGCCATTGTGTATAAGCTGTTATTCCATAACCAAACCCCATGAAACCCTTTGTCCGCAGATATTCAAAAGCTATCCACAAAAACCATTGAATCAAATATCCGTTACGTTTAAAAAGAATTATTGCTATTTTTAAAAGCGGGAAAAGAATTGCAAAATAGATTAAGTACAGCAAGCTTACCATTACACCGGCTAATATGTGGTAGGCATTAATCCAATAACAAAAAAGTGTAAATGAAACATAACCGTAAAGTGCACCGTAAAATACACAAGAACGCAGATTTGAGTTTTTAATAACGATAAGAGCGGGAATGTACATAACCCACGCTAAAAAAGAAAGTCCATTACTAAAAATTATATTAGGGTGCGAAAGTGTAAATAGTAAAGCTGCAAAAATGATTAAAAAAAGTTTTACGGCGAGACCAGATTGTTGTGAGCGTTTGATAGCAAGGCTGTTCATTTGTGTTAATTAGTTGATAAATTATTTTCTGTGCTGTCTTCTGCTAATTGTTCTTTTTGTGCTTCGTTTAAATCCCAAACACTGTGTTTTAGTTCTTTCCCGGGTTTAAATACGACAATTCCATGCGGGTGTGCGTCAACTTGTTCACCTGTTCTAGGGTTACGTGCATTTTTACGTCCCTTGCGAATACGTACATCAAAGGAACCAAAGCCGCGTAACTCAATTGCGTTACCTTCGATAAGCATATCTTTTAGTGTTTCAAAAACAGAATCAACAACATGTTTTATATCCTGTTTATTCATTTCTGCACTTTGATAAATTTTGTCTATGATCTCTGTTTTTGAAAATTTTTTGCCAGGCATAATTCCCCGATGCGCCGAATAAAGCTATACCGAATTAAACGAATTGGATATTAAATTCATCCGCTTAATTCGATAAATGAGATAATTTAATTTGCTTTAAGTGAATTATAAAGATGTTGCATTCTTGATTTTTTGCGGGCAGCGGCATTTTTTTTAATAATTCCCTTGCCTGCGGCAGTGTCAATCTTTTTAATCATTTCGATCAAGGCTGTCCCTGCTGCACTTGAGTCCTTTTTTTGAACGAACAAGACGAATTTTTTTGTGCTAGTTCTAACTGAACTCTTTACAGCTTTGTTTCGAAGCCGTCTTTCTTCGCTCTGTCTGTGACGTTTTTCTGCCGACGTGGTATTTTTTGCCAAGTTTTACTCCTTACTTGAAATCCGAAGGACGTCTTTCTGTCCTTTTACATTTTTCGCACTCGGCCATGTTCTTAACTTTCCCGTTTTCAAACAAGGTCTTCATTTTGATTTCGCCTCCGCATGAACAGAAAAATTTCTGAGTGCTTACTGTCGTACGTGCGTTTTTACTGGCTCCTGCCATATATCCTCCTCGCCTTTCGGCATTACTACTATTATAAGTTTATATCATATTTAAAGACAGATTGTCAAGGTTGAATTTTTGATATGTCAAGATTTTTGTTGTAAGCACTTGGCGGACATCAATTAAGCTATTAGAAAAACTGATATCCAATGACAAACCGCACCTGCCAATACGAAAACGTGCCAAATAACATGGCATAGAATCACTTGTGGTTTTTTGTAAAAAATTATCCCGACGGAATAAAACAAACCGCCTGAAAACAGCATAATTATGGCAGGAATCGTCATACCTGATTTTACTGCGGGTGCGGCAATTGCAATTACCCAACCCATTACACAATATATAAGGACTTCAAAACGTATTAATAGATGCCAGTTAACAGCATGCAATATGATGCCGGCAAAAGCAAATGCCCATTCAATAATGAAAATTGGAACACCTATTTTTGGCGGCAAGACAATAAAGCAGAATGGTGTATATGTTCCGGCAATCAATAAATAGATTGCTGAATGATCAAAAATTTTTAATATTTTTTTTGCGGGTATATACGAGATCGCATGGTAAAGTGTTGATGCTGTAAACATAGTAAATATTGTTACAGCATAGATTATACATGCCGTAACCGACTGTGTCCCGCCTACTACCCCGCCGAAAAATCCTCTTGCCTTAAAAATTAACGGAAAAAAACCGGCGGCAGCAAGCACAGCGCCGCAAGCATGCAAAATTGAATTGGCGAGTTCCTCTCCTATTGTTTGCAAGCGCATAACCGGTATCGCTTTTTCCAATATTATAGAATTTACTTTCATGTCAGTTTTGACACATATTTATTGATTTAGTTGCATAAAAACAAATTGCACCATCGGATCCTTTTATTTTTGCCATACTGGAATCTACCGTGCCTTTGGGAACATTAAGCACTAAAGCAACCTCTTCATTTGTCGCATATAACCGGATACGTTTCAATCTGTTTCGCATCCTTTCAATGCGGAGTCGACCGCGATTAAGCAGCATATTATATTTTATATACAATTTAGAATTTTCCTCGCAGTACAAAAGTTTACTTTCGTACGTGCGGCAACGAAAAAATTGGCAGTTTATGCTGGTAAGAAGTCTGCGTACAAAAGCTTCTTTTTCGCGGCGGATATAGTGAAGTTTGTTAATTAATTCCAGCAGGGTGCTTTTGTCAATTTTTAATGACGGAATAATTTTTTCAATTAAATCATCGGTTAAATGATAATACGATTTTAATAGCAAAATCAGAGTGTGTTTTTGTCTTAGCGGCGTATTTAAAAAATCAATTTCCTTATCGTAAAAGTTGTCCTGTTCAGATACAAAAAGGTTGTCTCTGTCTTCTTCAACCGATTTGATGAATGTGCTTTCAATTTTAGAACGGTCTTTTTGTAAAGTGAAAAATTCGCGAAATCCGTAACGTAGGATCGTTCCCAAAAATGCATCAAAACTCGATCCCGAATCTTTATATCGGGTAATGGCTTTTGATAGCCTTGGGTATACCCACGATAAAAAATCCATAAATTCAGGTTTGTTTATGTGCGGACAATAGATTTTGTAATTTTTTATAAAATATCTGAGTATCCTTTCTTCAAATTCACGTTTGTCTATTAGACCCTCACGATAGATTTCTAAAATTGCTGAGAGCGGAAAAAGTTTTTCTTCTAATTCCATTTAAATTCCTCCAAATTATAAAGTTTAGCTTTTGAAAACAACAAAACTTGCGATTTTTCAAAATGCTGTATATATATTAAGGTGTAAAGTAGCATAGCGCTTTACAAAAAAATAAAATTTATGACATTTGTCATAAATTTTAGAAAACTAGTGATATTTATCACTAGTTTTCAAGAGGAATTTTGATAGTTTTGTTTAATTTTTAGTGGGTATTAAACCCTATGGCTCGAATAACTACCTGTTGTATCGGATAAATACATCCTTATAGCCGGTGCTTTGGAAGCGCTGTAACAATGCATTGCTTTCACCTTCGTTCACAGGTCCTACCAACAGTTTATAGCTGGGGTTATACCAACCGTCGGCTTGTACAGCATAGGGGAACTGCCGGTTCAATTTTGTAAGTTCTGTTTCCAATACATCAATTTTGCTGTAATTGCCTATCTGTAAATAATACTTACCCAATTCCAGCCGATCGACAAACCTAGCTCCATCCAGATATGCTTTTCCGGGTGCTTCCTTGCGTATAATTGGGTAAGCGGTTTGTTTGCCGCGTCCTTCTTTACGAATAGGCGGGTACTGTAAACCGTTTTCATCTTCAGGTCTAATTGACGGATACTGGTATGCCGAATTGTCTTGTTGAACACTGCTAGGAGCATTGGTTCTTGTTACATCAATTGATATTTCAGCACTAGGCATAGTGTATGTATTACCGTCTTCTATAAGTATCACAGGTGTATCAACTGCTGTTTCCGGCGTCAGATCATCGACAGGGATCATACCAAGCTCTGTTACATATACGGTGCGTTGTTTTTGTTCTTCTTCGATCATGTAAACTTCCAAAATTTCCAACAGTGTCGGTTCTTTTATAACTTCGATTCTAATACCGCTCTCTGTTCTTTGCACCCTTGTAATTTCCGGCTGCCCATTTTCATTTTGCTCAACAAATACCTCAATATTTGGAGTTGCTCTTGAACGCGGCACCGTAGAAATTTTAGGCACATCATGCGACCAAGGCTCAGTTGTTATTTCATATAGTGAATCCGGTGCTGTCGAGAATCCCGAATATTCAGGTTTTTCACGCATACCGGGTTCTGTGGTAATTGGATACCTCGAGCTTGCCGGCGGCGATGATATTCCTGCAGTTTCAGGGGTAATGTTGAAAGAAGGCTCACTAATTACTGATGTAGCTAAGCTCCATGATGGATCGCGCGGATAGCCGGTTGTTTCCACTTCATCATTATAGTCGGCAACAAAGTAAATGTTTTTGTTATCATCCTGGAAAACCCAGCTTCCTTCCATAAGTTTTAAAGTGCCTTTCATACCGGGTTCGGCGCTGGGTAACGATATCTCAACATCTTTTTGTACGGCATCAGGCAACAGGACATGCACAAGGTCTTTTTGTTTTTCATTAGCAATGAATCTAAAATCACCGGTGTCTTCCGCCATTATCCAAAGACCATCAATAAGCTGCAATGTCCCCTTCATGCCGGGTTCAGCCTGCGGAAAGAAACTTTCTCCGATGTCTTTGGTGTTAAACATGTCTTTTAAAACTATCTGTGATGCAGACGGCTCATTGTTGAGCAAACTTTCTTCGAGTGGACTGCCGCTCGGTATTAAGAAATCGTTGCCTGTAGCACTATCCTTAATTATCCAACGCCCATCTATGAGCCCTACAAAACCTGTCATACCCGGCTCGGCAAACGGCAAACTGGCTTCTGCAATTTCGTCTTTGTTCCTGCCATTTGTAAACATAGAATCGTCCAAAGTAATTTTCTCTTTGTCTAAGCCGGGATTCAGCATATCGGCAAGTTCAGGATCGCCTGCATTAATTAAGTAATTTTTGCCGCCGCCGCTTCCTAAAACCCAGCGGCCGTCTATAAGTTCAACTTTTCCAAACATACCAGGTTCTGCGTAAGGCAGGGAAACTTCAGCTTTTTGTGAGCCGTCTACACCCGTAAAACCATCTTTCAAATTTATGCTGCCATCAGGTGGAATAGTACCGAACACAACATATTCAGGCATAATACCGGTCCTGACCAAGTATTCTTCGCCATCGTCTCCGCTAACTACCCAGCGGCCGTCTACAAGTTCAATCACACCGGCAGTACCCGGTTCTGCGTAAGGAGATGAAACTACTAATCCTTCCGCAGTATCAGCATTAATCAAAAATTCTTCGTTGTTAGAATCTCTGATAATCCATTTACCGTCTATCAATTTAATCTGTCCGCGCATACCGGGTTCGGCATAGGTAAGCGAAGTTTCAGGATTTTCATTTCCTGCACCTAAGCTCAAATCACTTAAAGCACCGAGTGTTGAATCATCCGGTATACCGGCGGGACTGATGTATTCAGGAGGCATTGATGAGCTTACTAAAAACTCCACACCGTCTGAGTCTTTTAGAACCCAGCGGCCGTCGGTCAGTGCTACAGTACCCTCCATGCCGCTTTCCGCATAGGGCAAGGTTGTTTCAGGGTTTTCACCGCCTGCGAGTCTGGAATCTTCCAGACCGCCGATTTTGGAATCTGGAGGCATCAGAGCAGGAGATACATATTCAGGCGGGACATTGATCGCCGTAACTAGGTGATCTTCGCCGTCGTCACCCTTCAACACCCATCTGCCGTCTATAAGTCCAAGTACGCCTTCCAAACCAGGTGTTGCATACGGCAGCGACTCATCAGGTCTCTCGGAATCAGGTATGAAACGAGTATCTATGCCCACAATACCAGTCAATTTATTTTCTTCCGGTGTATCTAAACGTATAATATCTTCTGGAGATAATTCACTTCCAATAACATATTCGCTGCCTACTGTATCTTTCAATAACCATTTACCGTCAATTAGGGCAATACTGCCGGACATACCCGGTTCTGCGTAAGGAGGAGATTCGTCAGCTTCTGATCCGGGAATTGTCATAGTACTATCAAGCCCGCCTATTCCGCCTATGCCAACTGCATCGCCGCTTGGATAAATGGCTGCAGGTGTTACCTCCGGTGTAACATATTCGCCTAAAATATGCTCTACACCTGTATGATCTTTTAGCACCCAATGTCCATCTACAAGTTCAATAACGCCGCTCATACCGGGTTCCGCATAGCGCGCTGATTCTTCCGGCGGTAATTCACCGCCTAAGAGACTTATTTCACCATCATCAGATTTTATAATCCACTTGCCGTCAGCAATTTCGATTGTACCGGTCATACCGGGTTCAGCATTAGGAAGTGAAGTGTCTGCAGTATCGCCATAGTTAAGCAAAGACTTATCCGTCAAGATGTGTTTTGATAATTCATCCGGCGGGAAATATGGGGATACTGATTCAGGTGCTATGTCATTGCCCAAAAGATGATCTTCGCCATTTTGACTTTTGAGTACCCAGCGGCCGTCTATAAGGTCTACCGTACCTGCCATACCGGGTTCCGCATAAGCCATAGAAACGCCCGCTGTATCGCCTAGAGGCAGAGAAATTGCATCTGCTAAATTGTATCCTATTAATTCCTCAGGATCAAAGTATGGAGATATAGATTCCGGCGGTAAATTGCTGCCTATAATATGATATTCGCCGTCTTGACCTTTAAGTACCCATTGTCCGTCTACAAGATCTACTAAACCGACCATACCGGGTTCTGCGTAAGGCAATGATATATCAGGAGGCAGTTCATTACCTAAGAGATGAGTATCGCCGTCGCTGCCTTTTAAAACCCATTGACCGTCAGCCAGTTCAATCATACCAAACATACCGGGTTCTGCGTAGGGCAATGAAGAATCAGCTTGGTCAGCATTAGGAAGTGCGGCGGCATCCGCTAAAGCGGCATAATCATTTTCAGAAGGCTGCAATCCCGGATAATTATCTTCCGGAGGCAGGGAGCTTGTGATAAGGTGATCTCTGCCGGAATCATCTGCTAAGACCCAATGACCGTCTTTTAATTCAAGCACGCCGACCATACCGGGTTCCGCGTAAGGCAATGATATATCAGGAGGCAATTCGTTACCTAAGAGATGGGTATCGCCGTCGCTGCCTTTTAAAACCCATTGACCGTCAGCCAGTTCAATCATACCAAACATACCGGGTTCTGCGTAGGGCAATGA
>BTID01000180.1:0-7729 GCA_036245275.1 Termitinemataceae bacterium | reverse complement strand
TTTAAAATGAAGGGTACCCTGAATATAGCTCATATTTTTAACGTATAGTACTTGTTGGGTTTTGTCAATCAGGGTGCAACTTTTTTTCATAGGTAAATTTCAAATAGTGTGCTACAAGTAATATAGCTCTGGGAGGGGCAAATTTTATGGAAAACACAGATTACAAACAAAAATCACTTGAAGCTTGTGCGATAGCTTTTGGAAACAGCATGATTAATTTCAAGAGTTTAGAGAAAACCGGCGAGCTTGATATAACAAGCATAGAAGATCAGTGGACCGAACTAATTGTAAAAATGAGGTTAGTAATTGCAGAATATTACAATGACTTAACAGCAGATGTTGATGAGAAATAGATTATTGTAAAAAAAAAAGCAGAAATCGAATCCTGCTTTGATGCAGAAGAAGTAAATGCAGTTATAGAAAACACAGGATTACAGAAACGCACAATTCAAACAATAAAAATCCCAGCCGCAGAGCAGCGGGGATTTTTGTTCTCCCGGAGAATTGCACTGCGGGTTTAATACCCTCTGTTACGCCCCAGAGGCTGCACGTAGCAGGTGCGTGCGTGCAGTGGGTATTAAACCCTACGGCTCGAATAATTTTTAATGGCACATTTAAAGAATTCTAACACAGAGTTCACAGAGGCACACAGAGGATAAGACAAAGAGGGAAAGAAAAGTTCATCAAATCTTGTTTTCTCTGTGTACCTCCTTTTACTCTGTGTTAAATTTGCCATTGTTTTTTGTTGCACCCAAAACATACAAAAAGTCCTTGATTTTTTATTTTTATATTAGTATATTTAAATCTACATGGTCGTAAGACTCCCGAATATTTTTTGAAGGTGCAATTATGAAAATTACAAGGAAACTTAATAAAGTGCTGGTTTTCAGAGTGTTTAGTGTTGTGCTGATATTCGGATTGTTGTTTATTGGGTGCGGTGGATACAAACCCGACATAGGCGAATGGATTGACGAGCAACTTGAAAAAGAACGTACGCCAGAAGAAGCACCGGCTAGCCCCGAACCTACAGCAGACGCGGTTGCGGAAGTAAACAAAACCGCATATCCACAAGAAATGAAGACGGCATTGGAAACTCACGCCGAAGGATTAGAATTAGACCTAACACTGTACGATATGCTTTCAGATGATGTTAAAGATGAAGCGGCACAATCTGTGCTTGCAAGCAAGCCTTATGCAGATAAAGAGGCGATACAAACGGCGTTCAATGCTGCATTAAAGGCAGCGGCAACAGCAGAAGAAGACCTATCGAAAAAATTCAAAATTACACCAAAGGATAGTAGCGATAAGGCACTCGTAGAGGCTAGCTTTAATGCGGTGCATAACTACATACAAAAGACATTTGCCGTAAATACAACAGAGGCGATAAGTGTTATAAAATTAGGCAACTATATTGATCTGAAATATTTAAATGTGGGAGGAGATGGTGGTAGTACAAATGAAAATGATGGATACATTAGCGCAACAAGCGGCTTACGGCTTATTGTGATTGGTATAAATTCATTTAATGTCATAAACGGCAACAACACACCGCATGTAGTATTTCATTTTGAAGACGTACCCGGAAAGCACCAAATGAATGAAACCAATGACAATACAACAGGATATTTGGACAGTGCAATGCGCGCCTACATTGTAAACAATTTTTTAACCGGCTTAAAAAACGCAGGTGTGCCCGATGAGGTTCTTTGGCCGCCAAGCCGCCGTGTTGCCAGCAGTTGGAATGGAACTACTGCACATACAGTTAAAGACAAATTGTGGTTACTAACTGAACGTGAGATGTTTGGTTTTGGGACTTACAGCTACGGACCGTGGTCTGTGAGTACTGTTGAGACAGCAGAAAATCAAGTAAGTTTTACTGGATATTATAAAAGTGATACTGAGCGGATAAAAAATGGTGAATGGTATTGGTTAGCTTCACCCTTTTCTATGGCGGATTCCTTCTTCTGTTATGTGAATATAATTGGTATTGCCCACATGTACAATGCGAGTTCATTTGGAGGCTGCGCTCCTGCTTTCTGTGTGAGGTAGCACACTAAAATCTTAATTTACCGGTTACAAAACACGATAGCCCGATATAATTCATACCTACTTGACATACAAGGCTAAAAAAACGCATTGTAACATATTCCATATTTTTTTAGGGGGTAGACGAAAAGGATTGAAAGGTAGCGATGTTTTAGTTGAAGGCATATCAAAGTCCTTCGGCAATTTTGATGTATTAAAAAATGTTTGTTTAAACATAAAAAAAGGAGAATTTTTCTCCTTGCTGGGTCCTTCGGGTTGCGGTAAAACAACCTTGTTACGTATTATTGCAGGTTTTGAAAACCCTGACGAAGGAATTGTTACGCTAGACGAAAAGAATGTTATACCGTTCCCGCCAAACAGGCGTCAAGTAAACACTGTTTTCCAAAATTACGCGCTTTTCCCTCACCTTAGCGTATTTGAAAATGTTGCTTTCCCATTAAGGATTAGCAAAACGCCAAAAAAAGAAATAGCTCCAAAAGTTTATGACTATTTAAAGCTTGTTCAGTTAGAGGCTCACGCCGATAAAAAACCAAGTCAGCTTTCAGGCGGACAAAAACAGCGTGTAGCTATAGCCCGCGCCCTTATACGCGAGCCGCGCGTGTTGCTATTAGACGAGCCGCTTTCTGCTCTTGACGCAAAGCTGCGCCAGCATATGCTGATCGAACTGGATCAGATTCACGACAAAATAGGCATCACCTTTATCTATGTTACCCATGATCAGCAGGAAGCACTTTCTGTTTCTGACCGCATTGCCGTTATGAATCAAGGTGATGTCTTGCAAGTGGGAACTCCTCACGAAATTTACGAAAGCCCCGCCACAGATTTTATAGCTCGTTTTATCGGCGAAACAAATCTTTTTGAAGGCAAAGTTATGAAAGTTGAAAAACTTCCAAAAGATATTGATGAATATATGGTGGAGCTTGAAATTGAAGATCTTGGAATAATAAAAGTTACCACTGTCGATACATTTATAAAAGTTGGGCAAACAGTAAACTTTACTATCAGACCGGAAAAGATTCTTATTGCCACCGAAAAAAATCAGACAAAACGCGCCGACATAAATTTTTTTCAAGGGACTGTTGATGAGCCTATCTATTCGGGCTTCCAGACAAAGTACTATGTAAAAATTAAAAAGCATGACGGCAATATCGGAAATCAAATTGTCCGTGTTATGAAGCAGCATGCCGTATACTCAGACGAAGGACCTCAGATTGTTTGGAAGGATGATGTTTTTCTTTCGTGGAGTGCAGATGACGGATATATTGTCAATGTAAAAGAGGAGGCATAGTTATGAGCTCCAAAGAACAAGACAAGCCGTCTGTTATACGCAAATGGTCATCGGTAGGTGCCCAACGTGCGGTATTAAAACGTAATTTGGGACCTATTTATGCAGGTCCGTTGACTATTTGGTTTTCAGTTTTCTTTTTAATTCCGCTAATAATAATAATTGCGTACAGTTTTTTAAAAAAAGGATTGCATGGCGGCGTAGAAAACCAAATTTCGTTCGATGCCTACATTGCGCTAAAGAACCCCAACATTGCATTTATAACCGCTAAAACATTTGTTATAGCGGTAATCGCCACTGTAATTACAATACTTATAGCACTTCCTTGCGGTTATTATATGGCGCGCAGCCGCAATCAAACTTTTCTGCTGTTGTTGATCATCATTCCTTTTTGGACAAATTTTTTGATACGTGTTTTTGCATGGATGAATATTTTAGGCAGCAATGGATTTATAAATATTTTTTTATTAAAGATAGGATTGATAAACGAACATGTACAGTTTCTGTACAACCAAAATGCCGTCATTCTTGTTCTTGTGTATATGTATTTACCTTATGCAATTCTGCCGCTATTTTCGTCCATAGACAAATTTGATTTTTCGCTGCTAGAAGCTGCCCGTGATTTAGGAGCTACAAAAATTCTTTCTATGATTAAAGTTTTATTACCTAATATCCGCGCTGGAGTTTTTACGGCGATACTGTTTACGTTTATACCGATTTTCGGTGCTTATGCAGTGCCGCTATTAGTCGGCGGCAAAGATTCGTATATGCTTGGGAATGTAATAGCCGACCAATTACAAAAGTCAAGAAACTGGCCTCTTGCATCGGCAATTTCTATGGTGCTTACCGTTGTAACAACAATAGGTGTTATGATGATGATGGCTTTGCAGCGGCGGGATTCAAAACATCTTGGCAAAGGAGGAACGGCAAATGACGGCAAATAATTTTTTTAAATCTGCTTTTAAAGCGACAATTACAACTTTAAACGGCAACAAACCGCATGGCGAGGCAAACCGCCATGCCCGCCGCGTACGCAGCAGCACTTTTTCTTTTTCTAATACAGTTTTTGTTTTGGCAATAGTTTTTCTTTTTTTGCCTTTGTTTGTTCTGATAATTTATTCGTTTAACTCATCAAAAGGAATGAATTGGACGGGCTTTTCGTTTGTATGGTATGAACAATTATTTTTATATTCACCGAATTTGTGGCATGCATTTTGGAACAGCATTTTCATAGCTATAAGCTCAGGTTTGGCTGCTACAATCTTAGGCACCTTAGGTGCAATCGGTGTAAACTGGTACCGGTTTAAAGCGCGCAGCTATGTTCAAACTATTTCGTTTATGCCTATGGTATTGCCGGAAATTATTATCGGTGTATCGCTTGCAATATTTTTTGCAGGCATCAAAATGCAGCTTGGCTTACTTACAATTTTTATAGCACACACAACTTTTAACCTGCCATTTGTTTTTTTAATGGTAATGGCGCGCTTGGACGAATTTGATTTTTCGATTATAGAGGCTGCCGCGGACCTTGGCGCAAACGAAAAACAAACGCTTTTAAAAGTAACTATTCCGATTTGTATGCCCGGCATAGTTTCCGGTTTTTTAACGGCAATTACAATTTCGCTGGAAGACTTTGTTATAACATCATTTGTATCGGGAGCCGGTTCCTCAACATTGCCGCTTTTTATCTATTCTGCAATACGGATAGGTGTATCGCCGGTGATAAACGCCTTGTCGGTTGTGATGATTATAGGCACAGTGATACTGACATACTTGCTACGCAACTTCTTAAAATACATAGCTGCCAAGTAGCAAAAAACAGTAAAATGGCGGCGGTTCAAGACATCTTATCTATTCCGCCGCTCTTCTTCAGATTTACATTCAATGCACAGTAGTGCATAAGGAATTGCCTCAATACGGCTGTGCGGGATTTTTTTGCCGCACTTCATACAGAGTCCGTATTTGCCCTGTTTTATCCGCGTCATTGCCGATTCAATAAGCTTTAGCCTGTTCATTTCCTTTGTGCCGATTGTTTCGATCATTTTGCGGTCAATGTCATCGGCGGCTATGTCGGCAAGGTCTTTCCCGTCCGGACCTTCAACAATTTGCTTAAAATCCTTGTTACCTGCAATTAAATTATTGATAATCTCGTCCCGCAGGTTTGTCAAGGACTTTTCCATTTTTTTCGTAAAATCTTTTTCCATACTTGTTCTCCGTTACTATCAAGTGCAAGGAGTATAACATGCAGTTGTTTTTTTAGTCTAGCCCCCAATCAACAAGCCTTCCAGCCTTGTTACCAATTTGTCAAATATTGCGCAGGCGGCTTTGATAGGCTCCGGGTTTGACATATCTACACCAGCTACTTTTAACGATTCTATTGGAAAGCGCGAGCCGCCGGATTTTAGGAAAGCAAAGTAGTCATCGCGCTCTTTTGCCCCGCCTGAAAGAACGCGTTCGGCAAGGGCTAAGGAGGCGGAGATACCTGTCGAATACTTATAAACATAAAATGCGCGGTAAAAGTGAGGAATACGCAGACCTTCCATATCGCTTTGCGGCTCTAGCGTCATGCTTTTTCCAAAATATTTTTCCAACAATTTGCGGTATTCGCCGCGCAGATTGTCAACGGTTAGCGGTGTGCCGCTTTCTTCCAGATCGTGTGTTGTTTTTTCAAACTCTGCAAACATAGTTTGGCGGTAAAGTGTCGCCAAAATATCGTCCAAACGCTTGTTGACAAGATAAATCTCCAGCTCTTTACTTGTGCAATTTTTGATCATAGAGCGGAATAGCAGTTCTTCGTTAAATGTGCTGGCAACTTCTGCCTCAAAAATAGTGTAGCCGTAGTGGGAAAACGGGTTTGAGTGTGATGAATAGTATGAGTGCATAGAATGGCCGCCTTCGTGAGCAAGGGTAAAGATGTCGCGTATTGAATCCTCTTTGTAATTCATAAGGATGTATGGGTCAGCGGTGTAGCTGCCCGCAGAAAAAGCGCCGCTCCGTTTGCCTTTGTTTTCGTAACGGTCAGCCCAGCGCCCTAAAAGGCCTTCCTTTAGTATTGAAACATACTGATCACCCAGCGGGGCTAGGGCTTTTGAAATTTCATCTACTGCCTCGTTCCAGCTTGTTTTTTTGGGCGCTTCTTGCGGCACAATAGGGGCGTAAACATCCCAGTGATGCAGCGTCTCAAGCTTCAAAGTCTTGCGCCGCAGCTCGTAATAGCGGTGCAGCGGCGATAAATTATCATTTATCGTGGAAATTAAGTTATTGTAGACTGATTCATCAACATTATCGGGGAAAAGTGCTGCAGCCGCTGCCGATTTATAGCCGCGAAGCCGTGCATTTACCGCATCCTGCTTAACGGAAGCCCCATATAATGCAGCCAACGTGGTTTTATGAGATTCAAAGTGCGAATAAAATTGCTTGTATGCACGTTCGCGTATATTTCTGTCAGAATTTTCCATAAAAACCGACCATGTTGATTGGGAAAGCGGCAATTCACCCTGCGGCGTATCAATAGTTCCAAAATCAAGGTCTACGTTGGTTAGGACAGAAAAAGCTTCTGCAGCGGCACCTGTTGCCTCACGCTGAATCGCGATAATGCGCTCCTCAGCTTCGCTTAAAATATGAGGCTTAAAGCGCACAAGCCGCTGTAAATAGATTCGATAATCACTTAAAAGCGGATCTTCCATAAAACGCTGCATTTCACTATCCGGTATCGCCTGAATTTCCGGTGCAGCCCATGACGATGCCGCCTGCGCCTTAGATGCAGCCATCAACAACTTACCGGACATAGTACGCTCAACACTGCTGCCTTCGTCCTCGCACTGGCGCAGTTCGCTGTAATAGCTAAGACGCTCTTCTAAAATACCAAAATCGTTTCCGAATTGCATATAGGCTGCAAGCTGCGCAGATGACCTGCCAAGTGTCCCCTTAAAAGAGGCAATTTTTTCCGTCATTGACTCGTATTCTTTTAAAGCGGCTTCCCATGCGGCATCGTTTTCAAAAAGTTTTGAAAGATCCCAAGTGTCTTGCACAGCAACTTCACTGCGCCTTTTAATTTTATTGTTTTCCATGAGGATATTTTAGATCATATTTTTGTAAAGTGGAATATATCGCGTTTACAGGGGTTGCAACAAAAAATAATGGCAGTTGCAGGCGCGTTTTTTGGGTGTAGGACGATATTGGTGATATTGGGTGATATTGGTGCCAGTCACCGATTTTCCCCGCCGGCAGATGGTGCCATTAGTGCCAGTCACCGATCATCCCGCAGGCAGATGATAAGGCGCCATCTCCCTAATACTCCCCCATTCGCTCACTTCAACTAGAGGCATTTTATTGTTGTGGTGAAACCATGCACCGCCAAAAACCCATGATAATGGCGACTCTGCCAATTTTGCCTTT
>BTID01000179.1:0-9452 GCA_036245275.1 Termitinemataceae bacterium | reverse complement strand
AACGCAGGAGGACATAGCTATGGCAAGTCAAGTGTTAAGAACAATCAGCAGGGACGAAGTAGAACGCGCCCGCCTTATGAGCGAGTATAAATTTGAGACGGATCATCAAAGTAAAATGGTGCAAGCAAAAAGGGCGGCAGTTGCAGAAGCTATAAATCTTATTAAAAGTGGTAAGTCGCCAGATGATGTACTGAAATTATATGGTCCGTCTTCAGAATCGTGAAGCGTTGCATTATTAACTTCAGTGAAGCACGGCAAACACACCCTGCCTAATTATTCGGCGTTGACTAAAACGGCGTATTTTTCTATGCTTATAAAATGAATATATCAACATACACAGTAAAGCCGAAGTTGCCGGCTTCTTTAAAGCAGCTTGAAGAGATTGCACGTAATTTATGGCTTTCTTGGAATTATGACGCTGTTCAACTATTTATCCGCTTAGATTATGATGTTTGGACACTTTCGAATCAGAGCCCAATGAAGGCTCTTGGTATGGTTAGTCAGGAGCGGCTTCTTGAAGTTGCAAAAGACGATTCATTTCTTGCAGCTCTAAACGAAGTTTATGATAGGTTTCAAAAGTACAAGAAAAGCGAATCATGGTATAAAGGCAGCCGTAAGGATGTTATAGCATACTTCTCTATGGAATACGGTATGGATGTTTCCCTGCCTATTTATTCAGGCGGTTTGGGGATACTTTCAGGCGACCACATGAAGACTTCGTCGGACCTGGGGCTGCCGCTAGTAGGTATCGGATTGCTGTATCAACAAGGATACTTTCAACAATATCTAAATGCCGACGGCTTCCAACAGGAATTGTACCCTGAAAACGACTGGTATAATATGCCTGTTGAGCGTAAAAATGATAAAAACGGCAAGCCGCTTACAATTTCTGTTGATTTGGCAGGCAGGCAAGCTCATGCACAGATTTGGGAAGTAAAAGTTGGACGCGGTGTTCTATACCTGCTAGATACAAATATTAACGAAAATCCGCCGGATTTCCGCGGTATTACAGGATCACTTTACGGCGGCGACAAAGAAACACGCATACAGCAGGAAATACTCTTGGGTATAGGCGGTTTCCGTGCTTTACGCGCAATGGGCATAAATCCGGGTGCTACACACATGAACGAAGGTCATGCAGCCTTTTTAAGCCTTGAGCGGATACGCGAGCTTATTACAGAAAAAGGCATGAATTTTGACGAAGCAAAAGAGGCAATTTGGCCTACCAATATTTTTACAACTCATACACCGGTTCCGGCAGGTAACGAGCGTTTTGATATTCCGCTTCTGGATAAGTATATGCGCCCTTGGTGCAGTATTTTAGGCATTACTTGGGATCAATTTCTTAGCCTTGGACGGGAAAAACCAACGGATCAAGGTGAACAATTCTGTATGACAATTCTTGCCCTAAAACTTTCTGCCTACGCAAACGGCGTTGCAAAGCTCCATGGCGTAGTTTCCAGAGATATGTGGAAGGGGCTCTGGCCAGGTCTTCCTATAAGCGAAGTGCCTATTGGACATGTTACAAACGGCGTGCACCCTAAAACTTGGGTTTCAAGCGGTATGAGTACCCTTTTAGACCGTTATTTAGGTCCTAATTTTGAAGAAAAACCATGGGAGCTTTCAGTTTGGAACCGTATGGATAGGATTTCTGACGAAGAACTATGGCGAACTCACGAAAGAAGACGTGAACAGCTTGTTACTTTTGTCCGTGATAGGCTCAAAAGGCATTACATGCGCTCCGGAGCTGTAGAACGCCAGCTAAGACAAGCTGATGATGCACTTTCACCTTATGCGCTAACCCTTTGTTTTGCCCGCCGTTTTGCGACATACAAACGCGGCAACCTCTTGTTACGTGATCCGCAGCGTCTATTACGCCTTGTCCGCGATACCGAAAGGCCTGTTCAGCTTATATTTGCAGGAAAAGCTCATCCGCACGATATTCCGGGAAAAGAAATTATCAAAAGCCTTGTTCACTTTGCAGAAGAAAACAATGTTACAAACCGCATAGTATTCGTGGAAAATTACGATATGACTGTTGCGCACTATCTAACATCAGGCGGTGATGTTTGGCTTAATACACCGCGCCGCCCAATGGAAGCCAGCGGTACAAGCGGTATGAAGGCTGCAATGAACGGCGTTCCAAACTGTTCAATTTTAGACGGCTGGTGGGACGAAGCTTATAATCCAAGGGTTGGCTGGGCTATCGGCAACGGAGAATACTATTCCGACGAAACATTACAGGATGACATCGAAAGCGAAGCACTTTACGACTTAATCGAACATGACATCATTCCTCTGTTCTATTCACGCGGGCGTGATAGTCTGCCCCGCGGCTGGATAAAAATGATGAAGAGCAGCATGAAAGAGATAGGACAGTCAATGTCTTGTCACCGCATGCTTATGGATTATTCAAATCAATTCTATTTACCGGCTTTAAAGAACTATCAAAAGATGGTAAAAAGCGATTACAGCGAGGCAAAAGATCTTGCAGCATATTTCAACAAACTAAGTAAATCTTGGAGTGCAATAAAGATTGGTGCTATTTCATCAAATGCAAAACCGGTTATGTTGCGTGGTGATGTTTTTACGATAAGCTCATACATCGAACTTGGTAACTTAACTCCTGAGGAGGTTCTTGTAGAACTTTATCATGGTTCTGTGAATAGCCAAGGCAAGGATATTCAAAATGCAGCACACACAGAAATGAAGAGTACCGGTAAAGAAGGCAACGGCTACAAGTATCAAGTACGCATAAGCTGTGAACAAACAGGAAATCAGGGTCATACACTACGAATCGTCCCTAAACATCCAAGTCTTGTTCATCCATACCGCTCAGGCTTTATAAAGTGGGCATAGTAGAAATAAGTTAATATGCCGATAATTGGGTATGGGTCTTTATAAGTACCTATACCCAATTATACAATGAAGAAATCTTTTTTATTCATAATTCTTTTTACGATAATTAACATATCAGCTTTTTCGCAGGCGGTATTTGGTGTAAGTGCGGGGGCGGGTGCATCGTTTTCGTCGTCTTATTCAAACTTTAAATTTTCAAATTTGTTTCCCGCAGACGAAAAAGATGTATTAAATACCAAGTCAGCAGGCGGCGGGGTGAACGCTTTTTTTGATTTAACGTATGTGGAATTTTTTTTGGGAACTACATTCGGCAATTTAAAAAACTATAAAGGGGAATCTTTTAATACGTTTTCGTTACATCTAGGCTTGCTCGCTAAATATCCAATAGAAATAACCTACGATTTTTTACTATTCCCTATGTTTGGTATAGATTATGAAGCAGTTCTTTCCCGGCGTGATAAAAACGGCGAAAATTTGACATACCCCATAGGTAATAACGCGTCATACGAATCAGAGGGATCAGAGGAATCAGAGGAATCACAGTTTAACGAAGTACCGGCAAAGAAAGCCTTAAATGCGCTCTGGATGAAATTCGGGCTAGGAATGGATATTTATATAGCGGAATATATTTTTTTACGTCCTGAATTTTTGTACGGATTTAGATTTAAAAATACCTACGAAAAATTCATGGTAAAATCCTTAGGAGCTTATTTAACCTCAATTTTTAACCACGGCTTTGATATAAAATTTACTGTCGGTTTTTTGCTATACTAAATAGCTATACTAAATATATGAATACATACAAAATAATTTTAGAGCGTATCGAAGCGGTTTTATTTGATGCCTTTCCAAAAGACAGTAATTCAAAAACTCTTGTTGAGCCTTGCTATGAGCTTGTATCCCGCGGCGGTAAACGCTGGCGTCCTTTATTGATGAGCCTTGTATGCGCAGCTCTTGGCGGCGGGGATGCAGCAATCCATTTAAGCCCGCTTGTGGAGTTTTGTCATAATGCAAGTCTTATTCACGATGACATAGAAGATAATTCAGGTATGCGGCGCGGAAAACCATGTATCCATAAACTTTATGGGATAGACACGGCTATCAATTCCGGATGTTTTTTATATTTTTTGCCGCTTATTTGTATTGATAAATGGAATGCCGGCACAGATTTTAAGCTGCGTTTGTATACATTGTGGGCAGAAAATATTAGAAACTTGCACATAGGGCAGAGTTTAGATATTTCATGGCATAAAAATATTGATTTTATCCCTTCTGTTGAGCAATATTTTTCAATGTGTGCCTTAAAAACAGGAGTTCTAGCAAAATTTGCGGCAATTACCGGCAGTGCAGCGGCAGAAAGTACAGTAAAAGAACCTGTTCTAGCAAAAAAAATAGCGGAAAATGGAAAAATATTTGCAAAAGCGGCAGAAAATTTAGGTGTAGCCTTTCAAATTTTAGATGATGTAAAAAATCTTACCGCGCAAATTGCCGGAAAAGAAAAGGGTGATGATATTGTTGAAGGCAAAAAAAGTCTTCCTGTTTTGTATTTTTTGCAGGGGGCGCAGGATCAAGAACGTCTGCAACTGGTACAGCGGTGTTGGAAGGCTGCCTCAATAGGCGGCACTTCCTGCGCAGAGGTTACAGAACTTATTGCTGCCCTTGAAACAAGCGGCGCACTGGATAAGGCGCAAAAAAAGGGACATCAGTTATTAGATGAATCAAAAAAAGACTTTTTAAAACAGTCAAATATTTTTGAGGATTTTTTTGAGATGTGTCTTTAGCAGTTGATTAAGCGCCGCAGCATTTTTTGTATTTTTTTCCGCTGCCGCAGGGGCAAGGATCGTTACGTCCGACTTTTGGTTCTTTGCGGTGAATAGTTTGGTCAATGTCAGATTCAGGATGCTCATCAAAATAACCTGATTTTTGAGTATATTTTTTAAGCATTTTCGCCCGTTGATAAAGCATTTTGTCGGTGTCTTTTGTACGCAGCACATCATTGAAAAAAGAACTGTGCATAGCGTAAAGCTCAGGAAAATTTTCACGCATATCTCTAAGTTCAGGATCATATTTGCTTTTATTTTTAATAATTTCAAATTCCATAGCTAGGATTTCGGCTTTATCCTCATCATCTAAATCAAAATCCTCGTTAAGCCACCTAAAAAGATCGTAAAAAACCTTAGAACCTCCTTTTTCTTTTAGTTTTTTTATTTCAGTACTAAGCCTGGCATACTCTAAGTATTCAATAATAAAGTCAGGCGGATTAGGTAACTGTACCGTTATTTTTTTTATTTCGTTATAAAAAGCTGCTAAATAGGAATTCGGCATACCTTGAAATATCATATCTAATGACTGCTCAACATCAGATACCATTTCTTCACCGCCGTCGTGTAAAAGCAGGGCAATTTCTTCAAAATAGCCTGCTACAAGACTTTTTTTCTGATCAGCAGAAGATATAATTGCATAAGAATACAAAAATACTTTTCCTGATTCGTTTCCCTTTACCGTAGCAGTTGCCTTAATTGCCTTTTCAATAACATTTCTTAGTTCATCAAAAGCTGTATCAACATTGGGAGCGGAAGACAATTTTTTAACAAGGCTGGAAACGAAGAAACACCACGCATCAACAGCTGAAGGGTCTAAGTTGAGCGTACGTTTATACTCGGTTTCAGCCTTTTTTTCCCAGCCCCGCTCAAAATAAGAGCGCCCTAATTTTCCGGAGTAATGAGCATTAAGAGGATTCCGGCTGCAAAGCTCCTCCCAAACCTCGATCGCTTTGCCAAACTTTTCGTCCATACAGAGAGATTCGGCGTATTCTTCCCGTACATTATCCAATTCGGGATGTCTCTGCAATATATCGCAATACAATTCTGCAGCCTTGCTGTATTTGCCCAAGTGATCAAACCATTTTGCTTCATAAAAAAGCGGTGCAATTGAATCCGGTATTTCACCTATTGCATCGTATTTTTCGCGTTTTTTTTTGTCTTTTAGGGTTTCGTAGGCATTACGGATCTCTTTGAATTTTTCGGGAGCATTATCGGGTTGAAATTTGCGCACCATATTAAAGTATGCGCGTTTTATTTCTTCATCTCCGGCACTTTTTTCTATACCCAGTATTTGGTAAAAATTTTGTTTTTGTTCTTCAAATATAGAAGGTGTCAAAATAACCTCCAAAATGGTTTGCACTGTGATTGCAATTCCATAACAGCCTGCAATGCGAGCTTGTTGCCGCGATCCTTTTCAAGCACCCGCATAAAACAATCAGCCGCCTTAGAGTTACGTTTTGCAAGTGCCCACAGACAACCCTGCATAGAAAGGCAGCGCACACTTTGATCCGGATTGCTTGAAAGAAGCTGTGCAGCCTTAAGATATTTTTTTTGCTTAACAAGATTGATGATATTTTCCGGTATCTGTTTCGTACTTGGATAGCCGTAAAGTTCGCTCCGGCAAATTTCTTCTAGTTGCAGCACATTCTTATCCTCTGAATCCATAACTGCTGCACATTGAGCATATTTAAGTGCCGCACTTAAATACCGCTGTTTTGCTGCCGCAAGCCCTAAGCGATAATAGCTGCGGGAAAGCAGTGTTTTTACGGGTACATTTTTCATGGTAAAAAAGCATCAAGAATTAACCGCAATTCCTCACGAGCTTTTTCTACATGCTCCTCGTTTCCTAGTATAAGAGTCTCTTTAAGACGCCCCATTTGCAGTTCTATGTCGCCGGTAATATCTTTGCCTGACAAAATAAATTTTTCAGCTTTTCGTATAAGGGGACGAACCTGTCTTGACCCCTTGGCACTTTCCCACTTGCTTAAATCCACTGCCGCTCTTGCCTTGACACCTGCAGTATTGATTTCTGCAGAAACTTGTTTTCCGTTGGATACCGAGCATGCTTTAACTTGTAATATTCCATTCATATCATAGCCGAATGTTACTTCAACCGATTCTTTCCCTTGCTTGGCAGATGGAATACCTTCAAGACGTAGTTCACCTAAGTGTTCGTTATTTTTCGGATCAGAAGATTCACCTTGATATATATCTATTACTACAGTGGTCTGATAATCATAGGATGTTTTATAGAGTTTTGATTTTTCTACAGGGATTGTAGTATTTCGGGGAATGATGGGATCAAAAATCTGCCGCATTCCTAATAAGCCTTCTGATAGAGGTGATGTGCCTAAGGTGTATGGGCAGACATCGGTTAGCACTAAATCTTCACTATTGATACTACCCTCAAGAAGTCCCGCTTGAATCGCAGCACCCCTTGCAACTGTTAAATCAGGGTCGACAAGTGAATGAGGAACTGTGCCTAATGTTTCTTCTACAAGATGTTTTACACAAGGAATTCGTGTGGAACCGCCAACTAAAAGAACAACCTGTAAATCGGAGTTATTCAAGCCCGCATCTTTAAGTGCTTTTTCCATAGGTTCTTTTGTAGATATTACCTTTTCTGATGTCCATTCTTCAAATTCGCTGCGGGTTACTGTTTTTTCTATAGAAATCGGTTTGCCGTCCTTGTTAGTTAATAAAAACGGAAGGGACACTTTATATTCGCTAGCGGTGCTTAATGCGATCTTGCAATCCTCTGCCGCTTTTTTTAACCGCATTTTAGCCCGTTCATCTTCCAGCAAACCATAAGCTGAAACATCTTCAATTTCGGATAGATGTTTCATGATGATCTCATCAAAATCTTTTCCGCCCAAGTGATTGTTGCCGCAACTTGATTTTACATCTATGATTCCTTCAAAAAGTTCAAGCACTGTAACATCAAGAGTGCCGCCGCCTAGATCATAGACTAGCACGTTTTTACATTCCTTAAGATTTGAAAGACCGTAATCAAGTGCAGCCGCAGTAGGCTCGTTTACGATACGTTCAACCTGCAAACCGGCAATTTCTCCTGCTTTTGACGTTGAGCGCCGTTGCACATCGGTAAAATAAGCCGGAACAGTGATCACCGCACGTTCAATCTTCTCGTGCAAGAAGGTTTCGGCACACCCTACAAGGTAACGTAGCAGCATCGCCTGTATTTCCTCCGGTTTGTATTCTTTTCCGTGGGCTTTCAAAGTTTCCTCGCTACCGGTAAGCCGCTTTACCTCCATAAAAGTACAGTCAGGGCGGGTAAACAGATACTCCGCTGCTTCCTCGCCGACAAGAATATTGCCGTTCTGCTCTATATGCACAACCGAAGGTGTAACAAGCTTACCTAGTGTATTAGGAATTAGCTTAGGCACACCGTCAACTATGCAGGCAATTTCCGAAGTGGATGTTCCCAAGTCTATACCTATTATTCTATTCTGAATCATTTTCGCCCCCATTATTTTGTTCATTTACTGTTGATTCTTCTTTATACAGCGGTTCACTTTGTTCTAGCGGCTCGCCGCTTCCTAAGCTAACCACAACTGCGGCTTTGCGTACAATTGCGTTGTTATATGAATAGCCGCTTTGCAGAACCTCTATTACCTGTTCGCAGGGTAGATCCGATTTAACAGCTTTCTGCACTGTGTGGATTTGCGGATTAACAAGTTGTCCTTCCCCGCCAAAACGAATAATATTGTTACTTACTAGTAGTTGCGCGGATTGAGACCAAAGAATGTCCGCTTGGTGTTTCAATTCTTCATTGCCGCTTTGCCGTGCGAATGCACAAAAATCCTCTAGAAGATCGCAAAGTGAAATAGCCGTATAAGCTAAATTATATGAGAGTGTTTTTTCTGCAGTTATAAGCTCTTGCAAAACTTTTGTATCCTGATCCTTAATCAGATCGTAAATTTCTTCGACTTGCAATGAAACATCAGCTTGATTTTTGTTGAGATCGTCCAGTAAGTTCTGCCCAAGAGCAGCTGCTTCAAACATCGGGGCAAATTCATATTGCAGGAGAGCTTCACTTTCAGCGTAAAGCAATTTGTTTAGTTCTGCTTCAAAATCCAACATATTATCGCATTTCTCCCAAATATGAATAATAATTCATCATACCTCATAACAGAAAACATTATCAAGACATCACCTGCCAAAACCGCAACATGGACAGCCTCCTACGAGTGCAACAAAAAATAATGGCGAATTGCTAAGGCGAATTTAACACGGAGGTACGGGAGGTACACGGAGGGAATTCGGAGGAGGAACAAAAATTTATTATTCCTCATCTTGCCTCTGTGTTCCTCTTATGCCTTACTCCGTGTTAAAATTCTTCAAATGCGCTACCGCTCCGCATAACTCCACGCGCCGCCCCGATAGGTGTACACACCCGCCTTTTTGCCGTTGGTGTCATAATAGTTGCCGAATCCGTTTTCAAAATCATTGCCACTTAGTAGTATTACATTCGCACCGATGCGTATCGAGGTAAGTCCGGTGCAGCCCTTAAAGGCTGAGTTCCAAATGATGGTAACGCTTGCAGGTATGCTTACCGAGGTAAGTCCGGTGCAGCCCATAAAGGCAGCCGGCCCAATGCTGGTAACGCTTGCGGGTATGCTTATCGAGGTAAGTCCGGTGCAGAATTCAAAGGCAAGGGAATAAATCTCAACAACCGGCTTTCCCTCTATTGTTGCAGGAATAACCACAGCCCCGCCTTTTCCCTTGTACCCGGTGATGGTAACCTTGCCG
>BTID01000178.1:0-9439 GCA_036245275.1 Termitinemataceae bacterium | reverse complement strand
TCACTTATGTTTGCAAAAAATAACCGTATTTCCATACTTGCTGTCAATGCTTTTCTGCCGATGGTGCATAGCAACATTTTCCATAGCGGCATTGCCCTATTGCGTGTCCAACTTCTTGTATCACCCGCCATTCGTGCATTATCTTTAATTTCTTCATCACCGATCGTTGCTCTCATTTCCCCAAATCTCTTGTGACATAATTTTTCCACATAGTCCCCCTATACCACTATATCACACTTTTCAGGTTTAAGCTCTTAAGTTGATGATGTTGTGACTGGCAACGGTAAGGCAGGAGGTAGCGGAAAGGTGACTGGCACCGGTAGTCACCGGAAATAGGGGGCAAAATATTTTTAGGGCACATTTAAAGAATTTTAACACGGAGGCGCACAGAGGAACACGGAGGGAAGACAAAGAGGGAAAGAAAGTTCATCAAATCTTGTTTTCTCCGTGTACCTCCTTTTACTCTGTGTTAAATTTGCCATTGTTTTTTGTTGCAACCAATAACATCTTATCTGTATCGCCCCATTTCTGTGTTACTGTGTCAATTATCGCTGTCAATAACGATGCACTTTTTTTTGCACTTTTTTTTGCACTTTTTTACGTTGACGGTGGTGGGTTTAGGGTATAGAATGAATACAAAATCAATTTATTCGAGAGGCCATGAATGGCAGTAAAATGCACGTTTAAGAGGGGCATCCATATCCCTGAAAGGAAGGATCGCACCACAGGACAGGATGCTGAACTTGTTCCAACACCAAAACAAGTGGTTATACCTATTAATCAGCACCTAGGTGCGCCGAACAAAGCTATTGTAGCAGTCGGCGATTCAGTAAAGCGGGGTCAGGTAATTGCAGATGCTGCAGCACCGGGTCCCATGACGGTTCCGGTTCACGCTTCAATTGCCGGTATAGTAAAAAAAATTGAGCCAAGGACACAATCCAACAATGTTGAAGGTCCTTGCATAATTATCGAAGCTGATCCATCGGTAACAGGTGATGTGTTTATGGAACCGCTTTGCAAAAACGAGTTCTGGGACGAAAGCTCATTTACAATCAGCAAGGCTGATGCCCTAAAACGTATCCATGATGCCGGCATTGTTGGTATGGGCGGCGCAGGATTCCCCGCTCACGTTAAATTAAACCCTCCGCCCGGATCAAAAATCGACTATGTAATTGCAGATGCCGCTGAGTGCGAAGGCTACCTAACAACAGACGAGGCTGCAATTCGTGCAAAAGCTGACACGATCATCTTGGGTATGTCGATTTTAATGCACATAACGCGTTTTGAAAACCCGAATGTAAAAGGCATCTTCGCAATGGAAGACAACAAAGAAAAATATGCACCCATTGTGGAGTTAGCAATTGACAAAGCACACATGAGAGGAAAAATCGAAGTTATGCTTTGCAAAACAAAATATCCGCAGGGCGGCGAGAAGATGCTTATTACGGCTGTTACAGGCCGCGAAGTGCCTTCAGGCGCACTGCCTAGCGCAGCAGGATGCATAGTGCAAAACATAGGCAGTTTGCTTGCTGTAGGCGAAGCTTTTTATTTAGGCCGTCCCTTAATAAAACGCGGCTTAACAGTTTCAGGCGGCGCATGCGGTAAGCCGCGCAATATTGTAGCACCAATCGGCATGATTTTAACTGATTTACCGGCGGATTACCTGCAAATAGACTATTCAAAATTGGCAAAAATCATTTTTGGCGGTCCTATGATGGGTACTGCGGTTCCTCATGCTAACATTCCGATACAAAAGAACACATCAGGGATCAACTTTTTAACGGCAGAAGAAACCTACACAACAGAAGAAGGCGACTGCATACGTTGCGGACGTTGTCTTAAAAACTGTTCGTGCAGGCTTTATCCTGTGCTAATGAACAATGCCCTAGAGGCGCAAGACTATGACGAAGCGCAAAAAATCGGGTTGATGGACTGCATAGAGTGCGGCGCTTGTACATACAACTGTCCGGCGCGTATTCGTCTTGTTCAGCGTTTTAGGGTTGGCAAATTCAATCTGCGCAACCATTTAGCGGCAAAACAAGCAGCCGCTGCAGCAAAGGCAAAGGCTTAAAAGGAGGTAACGAATGGCAGAAAACGAAAATCAGGAAGTACAGGCGGCACAGCAAAAACCTCTGTTTTTACAGTCAAGTCCGCATATTGTGCGTCCCGAAGACACATCAAAAATAATGAGTTGCGTTGTCATTGCACTTTTACCGGTTACGGTATGGGGCGTGGTGATATTCGGCATAAGTGCATTGGCGAACATTGCAGTAAGCATTTTGTTTGCATTTGTAGGCGAGGCGCTGTTTAGGCGTATATCAAGGCAAAAGTCCCATGTAAAAGACTGTTCGGCAGTTGTTACAGGTTTATTGCTGGCCTTAGTAATTCCGCCGTCAACACCGCTTTGGATGACAGCTTTAAGCGCTCTATTTGCGATTATCGTAGCAAAAGAATTCTTTGGCGGTTTAGGCGGCAACATATTCAACCCTGCCCTTGCGGGACGTGCGTTTATGTTAATGAGCTTTCCTGCAGCATCTACAACTTGGCTTAAACCGGAGGGTATCCACACACCATGGTATCAACTATCATCTTCGTTAGATGGTGTAACGGCAGCAACTCCGCTAGGTTTCATAAAAGAAGGCATAGTAAGCGGAAAGATTGCCAATTGGAAGGAAGGGGTCAGTGCCCTTTGGCAAAATCAAAACGGCACATTTACAAATGCAATCAGCTCAAATGCTGATGTTTACAAAGAACTTTTCTTTGGAAACCGAGGCGGCTCAATTGGCGAAACATCAATTTTGTTGATTTTAGTGGGCGGAATATTCCTACTTGCTAAAGGCATAATTGACTGGCGTGCTCCTTGTGCGCTAATCACAACATCGTTTATTGCAGCTTGTGCATTGGGGATGGACCCGGTATTTGCAATACTGTCCGGCGGTATCGTCTTTGGTGCTGTATTCATGGCAACCGACTACACAACCACACCGGTAACAGAAACCGGCAAAATCATCTTTGGTATAGGTGCGGGACTTTTAGCTGTCCTAATCCGCAAATACGGCAATTATCCGGAAGGCGCGTCCTACGGTATTCTGATTATGAACATGGCGGTGCCGTTTTTAAATAGAATATTGCGTAAAAAATATGGCTTTGTGGTGCCAAAGAAGGTGACAAAATGAAAGATACAGTAAAAATGGTAGCGGCAATAGTGATTTTTGCCGTTGTTGCATGCTCAGGCTTGGCTGTTGTTTACGAAAAAACAAAACCGGCTATTGAGCAAAATAAGGTAAAGATTTTAAGTGATGCACTTGCAGGTCTTTTTCCGGATGCTACCGGCAATGAGCTTATTGCAGACGGCTTGCAAACCGGTATTGACGGTGTAACAATCGGCGACTCTTACAAAATCATAAAAGACGGTCAAATTATCGGCGCGGCAATCACTTCTGCAAGTTTTGGATTTCAAGCTGATATTACTGCTCTTGTAGGTGTGGGAACTGACGGTAAAATTGTAGGTATAAAAATCCTGCAAAACACAGACACACCCGGTTTAGGAGCAAACGCCGGTAAAGAAAGCTATTTTGTTACAACTCCATCGGGTAAACAAACATTTTTTGGTCAGTTTTCCGGTAAGGTTGCAAGCAATAACTTGACTGTTGAAAAAGACGGCGGTGATGTCGTAGCCATTACTGCTTCTACAATCACAAGCCGCGCCGTTACCAAACTTGTAACAGCCGCAGCGCAATCAGGTGCACAGTGGTTGTCGCAAAACGCACAAGGGGGTGCAAATTGAAACGTTTTTGTAAAATATTCACAAACGGGATTATAGACGAAAACCCGCTTTTAATCCTTATGATAGGTCTTTGTTCCGCTCTTGCAGTAACAACCAGCGTAGCAAACGGACTTGGAATGGGGCTTTCTATGACATTCGTATTGTTGGCATCTGAAGTTGTAATCAGTCTTTTTAAAAAACTGATACCTTCATCGGTGCGTATCCCGATTTTTATCATCGTCATAGCGGCATTTACTACGATTGTTGACTATGTTCTGCAAGCATATCTCCCTGACCTTTCAAAAGCAATGGGCGTGTTTATTCCGTTAATCGTTGTAAACTGCATCATCATGGGACGTGTAGAAGCGTTTGCCTCTAAAGAATCATTAGGAATGGTAGTTGCAGACGGTCTTGGAATGGGCATTGGTTACACAATAGTGTTGGTTTTAATTTCGCTTGTCCGCGAGATTTTAGGTGCCGGCGCCATCCTAGACCATGCTATATTCGGCGACAGCTTTTCACCAATACTGTTTTTTGCATTACCGGCAGGCGGCTTCCTTGTTTTCGGCTTATTCATAAGCATAGGGCTTGCGGTAAAACAAATAAAGGCTGTTTCGGCCGTAAATCGAGAAAAAGCGGGGTGCTGCTAAATGGAATTAATAGCTATATTTTTAAAGGCATTTTTAATTGACAACATCGTTTTGATGAGCTTTCTGGCTCTATGTCCGTTCATCGGAATGTCAAACGATGAAGATTCAGCTATCGGTATGGGCGGTGCTGTAATATTTGTTATGGTATTAGCCACAGCGGTTACATGGCCTATCTATATGTTTATCTTAAAACCAATGGGCATGGAATTCTTGCAAACATTGGCATTCATCTTGGTTGTTGCTTCACTTGTTCAGCTTTTGGAATTCTTCTTAAAAAAGTCGATACCGGCACTTTATCAGTCTATGGGTATCTATTTTGCTCTTATTACAACAAACTGCGCTATTTTAGGATGCGCACTAAATGCGGTAAGCAAGTTTCCGGAAAGCACACAGTTTATCCATGCTATTGTTTATTCGTTAGGCGTTTCATTCGGCTTTTTGCTTGCCTTGCTTTTACTTACAGGTATTCGCAAACGCATACGCACAAGTCCGGTTCCGGCATTCCTAAAAGGCACACCGGTATTGTTCGTAGCCTCCGCTCTAATGTCTATGGCATTTATGGGCTTTGGCGGATTGGTAAAATAGGGGGCAGAAAATGATAGTAGTACAAACAGCAATTTTTGCTGGCATTTTAGCGCTTTTATTGGGTGTGCTTTTGGCAATTTTCCGCAAGGTATTCCATGTAGAAACTGATGTGCTTGTCGCCGTAATCCGCGAAACCTTGCCCGGTGCAAACTGCGGCGCATGCGGATTCCCCGGTTGCGACGGCTTTGCCCAGGCAGTTGCCGCAAAAGAGGCGGATCCCGGCAAGTGTACAGTCTCTGATGCTGCATCGTCACAAAAACGTGCAAGCCTTGTTGGTGGTGAAGCAGATCCAAAATCATACATTGCTATTATAGCTTGTCAAGGCACAAAAGACTTAGCATTGGCAAAAGGCGATTATACAGGTTTAAAAACCTGCCGAGGTGCTAAAATAAGTTCTGCCGGCACAAAAGCCTGCGCATGGGGATGTATGGGGTTTGGAGACTGCGTTAAAGTTTGCAAATTCGATGCCATTCGTATGGGCGAAAACGGTCTGCCGGTAATTGATGCCGGTAAATGCAAAGGTTGCAAAGTCTGTGTAGGCGAATGTCCGCAAGCAATCATCCGCATTATAGAAAAAGGCACAAAAGGCGGCTTTGCCCTCTGCAATAACCGCAACCCGATAAAACCAATGGTCAAAAAGACCTGCAAAACCGGCTGCGGTAAATGCGGCGCTTGTGCAAAAGCATGCCCTAGCGGTGCGCTGGAAATGGTTAACGGTTTACCGGTTATCGATTATACCAAGTGCCAAAGTTGCGGCACTTGCGTAGATAAATGCCCGCAGAAAGTGCTGGTGTTGATGGGAAAAGCTAGCTAACAAAAAGCATCTATCTATCAGGGCTTCCGTTTTTTAATGGAAGCCCTTTTTTTATCCCCACGTTTTACGTTCGCCGTCAGGTATTTCTATGCCTGCAATTTCGGATAACTTTGATAATGTTTCTGCCAAAGTAGTTTTTTCGTTTATGTCTTGGATAAGGAAAGATTCTATTTCTTTGTGCTTGGCGATTGCATTGTCTATATCCGGATTGCTGCCGGTTTTGTAGGCACCAGCATTTATTATATCTTCTGCCTCTGTGTAGTCGGCTATAAGGCGTTTTACAATGGCTGCGGCTTTACCGGTGTTCTCACCGGATATATCGTTTGCCACACGGGAGATGCTTTCAAGGACATCAACGGCAGGGTAATGACCGCGGTTGGCTAAACGCCGTGTTAGAACGATGTGTCCGTCCAGAACGCCGCGCACGTTATCGGCTACGGGTTCGTCCATGTCATCACCTTCTACAAGGACGGTATAGAATGCTGTAATTGAACCTTTGGCAGCAGGACCGGAGCGTTCCAGCAATTTAGGCAGCATATCAAAAACACTTGGCGGATAGCCGCGCGTAGCTGCCGGTTCGCCGGAGGATAGGGCTATTTCACGTTGAGCGCGGGCAAAACGGGTTACAGAATCAAATAGGAGCATAACATTTAGACCCTTGTCGCGGAAATATTCGGCACAGGTTGCGGCAACGTAGGCACCGCGCAAACGGCATAACGGACTTTGATCAGAGGTTGCCACGATTACAACAGATCGTTTTAAACCATCTTCGCCCAGGCTTTTTTCTATAAAATCGTTTAATTCGCGTCCGCGCTCGCCGATTAGGGCTATTATATTGACATCAGCATTGGTATTTCTTGCTATCATGCCTTGAAAAGTTGATTTTCCTACGCCGGAACCGGCAAAAATACCCATACGCTGCCCCATTCCTGTGGGTAACAGGGCATCAATGGAGCGCACGCCGGTAAACATGCGTTGACGGATTAGATTCCGCTCCAGTGCAGGCGGCGGCTCTGCAATAACGGCACGTTTAGTTCTAGCACTTATGTTACCTTTACCATCTATCGGCACGCCAAGAGGCCCTAAAATCCTGCCAAGTAGTTCCGGCGAGCAAGCAAGTTCCAATAGACTGCCTGTTGCTGTAACGCGGCTGCCTATTTCTATTCCCGCCGTTTCGCCGTAAGCCATAAGTTTTACTTTTGTTTCGTTCAGACCTACAACTTCGGCTAGGACATCTTTACCCTGAATATTGATTTTGCAAATTTCGCCTATTACAGACTGAGGTCCGCAGCTTTCGATTAAAAGACCTTGAACTGCAGTAACATATCCTGAGCAGGTTAAGGTTTCTGACTTGTCAACCGCATCAAAATATTTTTCAAACATCGTTTCCATTACTGCTTAATTCCGCTTAATTGGGGAAATCTCTTTGATTTTTGCCTCAAGTCCTGCAAGTTGATTCATAATTCGGGCATCAATCTCGCCAAAATCAGTTTCGATAATACAGCCTCCGGCATCAACCGATGTGTCTTCGGCAATTTGAATCGTCCCGCCGCCTTCGATCATTTTTAAGAATTCTTCACGCCGCTCTGTTGTAATGCCCAGATCAGCAATATTCACTTTTACAATGATGCTTCCGCGTGCTTTTAATTTGGTAAGCGCCGCCTTTATATTTTCGACAACCACCTCGCGGTGAGTTTCAGGAATGGTTTTTACCACCTTGCGGGCTATCATCAAAGTTAAATCAATTATCTGTTGCTCGGTCTCGTTTAAAATATCAGATCTTTTATCCTGAATCCGCTGCAATATAACCTGTGTCCGTTCAGTAAGACGGGCGACCTCCGCCATTCCGGCATCATAACCTTCTTTTTTACCAAGCAAAAAAGCCTCGTTATACGCTGATTTTTTTTGCTCATCTAAAATGGCATTTGCACCGGTTTCGATTTGTTTTGCAGACTCATGCGCCTGCGCAACAACCGCCTCTGACTGCGCTTTTGCGGCCTCTTTTATAGAATCAGACTCTGCCTGTGCCCTTTCAATAATTTCTTCCGATGCTTTTTTGGCACCATTCACGAGCAATTCGGCTTCGGAATTAGCACCGGAGAGCATAGTTTCTTTTTCCGCTGCCCAACGTGCCCTAAATTCTGCAGCCTCCCGCTCCAAATCCTCTATGCGGGGACCTGTATACAAAGAGGCAGGCATTACAACAGGAATATCGGGAACAACTTCTTTTTTTTTGTCGGGAAAAGGTGATTCCAGAACAACTTTATCGTATAATGGAGACACCTCGCCCGGACGAAACACAGCTTTTGCCATAACTACAGTGTATCAGTTTTAATGAGCTTCAACAACTGAGCTGATCAATTTATGAGCTGATCAATTTAGCTGATCAATGTGCCTATTCCTTCGTTGGTAAAGAGTTCAGTTAGGATTGAATGAGGAATGCGTCCGTCTATGATGTGGGCTTTTTGTACACCGCCATCTAGTGCCAGTGTACAACAATCAACTTTTGGAATCATGCCGCCTGAGATGATGCCGTCTTTTTAGTTTGTCAAGTTGATCTCTTTTTGCAAATGGGATCAATGTTTGCGGGTTGTGAACATCACTTAGTATACCCCTGACATCGGTTATTAGAATAAGTTTTTCTGCACAAAGGGCGGCAGCGATTTTTGCTGCAGCGGTGTCGGCATTAACATTTAGAGACTTGCCTTTATCTGCGTCTATACCTATTGCAACCGGCGAAATAACCGGTATTACACCGCTTTTAAGAATGTTTTCTAAAAGAGATGTTTCGATTTTTACAATTTCGCCAACTAGTCCTAGTTCGTTTTGTTTGGTGCAGCGGGCTTGTAAAAGACTGCCGTCTATGCCGCAAATGCCGATTGCCTGCGCTCCGCCCTCTTCAATTAAGACGCAAATGTCCTTGTTTACCTTGCCGCAAAGTACCATTTGAACAATTTCCATTGTTTCCTGATCTGTGTAGCGCAGTCCGTTTACAAAGCTGCTTTCTTTGCCTATTTTTTTTAACATAAGATCAATTTCCGGTCCGCCGCCATGTACCAAAACTGTTTTTATTCCGACAGCTGCCATAAAAACTATGTCTTCTATAACGGCAAGTTTTAATTCACTGTTGATCATAGCATTGCCGCCGTATTTTACCACAATGGTTTTTCCGCGCAAAGCGCGTATATGGGGAAGTGCGTTTATCAGTTGAGATGCACAGGAATCATTTTTTGTACACATTTGTATTATTTCTATGCTATATTATTTTTCTTAGAATGAACAGCACAATCAAATATTGCTTCAATTCGTAGAGGCAGGTGAATTATTCGTGCCGCAGTGCAATTCTCCGGGAGAACAAAAATAAAAAAAATCCAAAAAAAAGTAAAGCGCTATGCTACTTTGCACCATTATTATATGTGGGAGGAAAATATTTTTTAATGGCACATTTAAAGAATTTTAACACAGAGGAAGTCAAAGAGGAACACAGAGGGAAGACAAAGAGGGAAAGAAAAGTTCATCAAATCTTCCCTCTCTGTGTACCTCCTTTTACTCTGTGTTAAATTTGCCATTGCTACAATGCTTTTTATGCAAAAGCGAGGAGGATTTTGAGATGTTAACAAAAGA
>BTID01000177.1:0-9881 GCA_036245275.1 Termitinemataceae bacterium | reverse complement strand
CGCGTATAATAGGATGTTCAAGCTGATCGGCACCTGCAACGCGCTCTAACTTTGAATATTTTACAAGTAAGTCTTCGACAAAAGTTTTATGAATTGTGATATAAACATACTTATTAATGGCAGCCGCGATTAAAAAACCGCCATATTTGCGGTAATAAGAGGGTAAATCTGTGCCCCCGCCGCCTAAAGATATTCGCAATGGACTACGTGTGATTATCATCCTGATACATTATGACATAATTTTGCCTATTTGTCTATTGATTGTGAGATTGTGCAGCAATTCTAAATTTAGCCTGAATCCTCTAAACCGGCATCGGTATAGATAAAAATCAGGAAATCTTGCCATGAATTGTGATAAGCAAAACGTAGGCAAAACCGCATAGCTTCAAAAAAAGCAACGCGAGTTGAACAAGATGCTGTACATTCAGATCATTTATAGGTTTATTAGTTATCCAACTACAATAATAGGTTCGCTAACCGCTATCCCTTTCAGTAATCTCTAGCTCCATGTAATTTACCGTCAAAGTTTCTTTATTTCAGCGAATAAATTAGAATTTTTTAAGGGAATTTCTCATATTTCTTTGAATTTCATTTAAATCATCGCCTTTAAGCCAGCTTACGTTTTTTATTTTTTTAAACCATGTTATTTGCCGCTTTGCATAACGGCGGCTGTTTTGCGCAACAAGATTTTTAATTCCTTCTAAATCGTCCGCCAAACGCCAGCAAACCTCCCCGTCATTTTCAGGATCATCATAATTTTGAACAAAAAACTCTCTGTAGCCAATAGCTCGCATTGCAGGATCATACGGTGTACAGCCATTTTCAAACAATCTTTTTACTTCTGCAGCAAGTCCCGCCTCAAACATTGCATCACACCTTTTGTTAATACGCTGATAAAGCTGCATGCGATCCCATTCCAGTGCAAACGATATAAAGTTTGCCTTGTTCGCGCCGTAGGATTGATCCTCTGCGCTGCTTTTTGCAAATGAGCTTAAAGGCTTGCCTGTTGCGCGGTAAACTTCCATAGCGCGTACCAGCCGGTAGCTGTCATTTATATGTATCCGCGCTGCGCTTACCGGATCACAAACTTGCAGTTGCGCAAAAAGAGCTTCCTGCCCATTTTCTGATAGCTCTTCCTGCAAGGCACTGCGCACGGCGGCATCTACAGGCGGCGTTTCCGGCAAGCCTTCTATTAAGTTTTTAATGTAAAAACCCGTGCCGCCGCAAACCACAGGCAGCTTGCCCTTGCTCAAAATGTTGTCAATGGCAGCTGTGGCAAGCCGCGTAAAATCACCGGCGGTAAATTGCTCGTTTGGGTTTCGTATGTCAATTAAATGGTGGGGCAACATGGCACACAGCTCTGCGCTAGGCTTTGCGGTGCCTATATCAAGACCTCGATAAACCTGCATGGAATCTGCGGAGATAACTTCGGCATCACAAATTTTATCGTTTCCGGTAAAAAGCTTTTGCAAAATCAAGGTCTTGCCGGAAGCGGTTGGACCAAAAAGAACCAAAACAAATTGCGGCAAGATGGCACAGTCTAATAAGCGCTTAGTTGTTTTGTACTTGATTCAACTTCTATGCTAAAACGCACATCACCTTCAAAAACTTGTTTTGCTGCTAACGAAACAACTTTTCCAAAGTTTTCGTCTACTTCGGGTGCTTTAATCATAGAAAGCTGGTAAGATCGGCGCGATGCAGCGCATGTAATTTCGTACATGTTACCCTGAAATTTGATTAATTCTTCTAGCGGGAATATCATTGTTACCTCTTTTTTTTAAGCAGTTTTTGCCAACGGCATTACTTCCGGCGGCTCCATCTTTTCTACGGTTTCCCTGGAAATTATCACACGTTTTTGACCGCCCATTGAAGGCAACTCGAACATAATGTCCGTCATTAGTTTTTCTACAATGGCACGCAGACCACGCGCTCCGGTTTTTTGTTTAATTGCAGTTTCTGCAATTGCGTTTACAGCATCATCGGTAAATTCAAGCTTAACATCATCAATTGCAAGCGAAGCCTGATACTGTTTTACAATTGCGTTGCGCGGCTCTGTTATAATCCGCTTTAAATCTTCTACCTTTAGGTCTTCTAAGCAAACTGTTATAGGCAAGCGCCCAATAAATTCCGGTATCATACCAAAGTGAATTAAATCATCAGGATGTAAATTATCAAAAAGCTCTTTTGTGTTGCGGTTTTTTATTGTACTACTATTTGAACCAAAACCAATAGGGTGTTCAACAACACGGCGCTCAATATATTTATCAAGACCAACAAAAGCACCGCCGCAGACAAAAAGAATGTTTGTTGTGTCAATGCGTATCATTTCTTGGTTAGGATGCTTGCGCCCACCCTGAGGCGGCACACTAGCTACAGTTCCTTCTATAATTTTTAACAGTGCCTGTTGAACGCCTTCGCCGGAAACATCCCGTGTTATAGAAATATTTTCACCCTTGCGGGAAATTTTATCAATTTCGTCTATATAGACAATACCTCGTTCTGCCGCCGATATATTACCTCCGGCACTTTGAATTAGCTTTAACAAGATATTCTCAACATCCTCGCCGACATAACCGGCTTCAGTAAGAGTTGTAGCATCAACAATCGCAAAAGGTACTTTTAATTTTTTTGCAAGCGTTTTTGCAAGCAATGTTTTGCCGGTTCCGGTAGGACCTATCAATAAAACATTCGATTTTTCTATTTCTACCTGGTCAGGCCCCTTGCTAGGATTGGAAATTCTTTTATAATGATTATAAACGGCTACAGAAAGCGCCTTTTTTGCATAGTCTTGCCCTATAACAAATTGATCAAGGTAAGATTTAATTTCTTTTGGGCGCGGGGTTGTGCCGGTGAACTGTTCGGAAATATCGCGCTCTTCGTCATAAAGTATATGACGGCACACCTCAACACACTCATCGCAAATAAAAATATCTGCCGGTCCGGATATTAAACGGCGAGCCATATCGCCGCTTTTACCGCAAAAAGAACATACACGCTCTGTGTTATTACTGTTACGAAGTTTTGCCATCTTCACCCCTCCGCAAGATCTTATCGACTATTCCATAAGAAACGGCTTCGTCTGCCGACATATAAAAATCACGCTCCATATCTTTTGCAATTTGTTCTGTAGTTTTACCGCTGTGATGTGCAAAAAAATCAATTGTAAGTTTTTTTAAACGTAAAATCTCTTTTGCTTGAATACCAATATCGCTAGCTTGCCCCTGCGCGCCGCCCCAAGGTTGATGAATCAAAACACGAGATGACGGGAGTGCCATACGCTTACCTGCAGAGCCTGCCGTTAAAATCAACGCTGCCATACTTGCCGCTTGTCCTACACATATCGTCTGAACATCGCTTTTTACATATTGCATTGTGTCGTATATGGCAAGCCCAGCCGTTACCGCGCCGCCAGGTGAATTAATATACAAGCTGATGTCCTTTTCTGTATCCTGACCATCCAAAAACAAAAGCTGCGCCACCACTAAATCGGCAGTTAGATCGTTAATTTCACCATCCAAAAAAACAATCCTGTCTTTTAGCAACCGTGAGTATATATCATAAGAGCGTTCGCCATTGCCCGTCTGTTCAACAACAACAGGCACCAAAGTATTCATTTTTTCGTTCATATTTTTTACCATATTGGAAATAATTCCTTTAAAGATACCTTTTTTCCTTTTTTTATATTATTTTTTGACTTTAACAAGGCTACAGCCTTTTCTTCTTGAATTCTTTCATTCAGCATGTTTGTGCCGGTTTTTTCGTAATATTCTTTTGCTTTATCAAGATCCATTGATCTTGTTTTGACGATTTTTTCAATTTCTGATTTTATGTCATCTTCGCTTACTTCAAAAGTGTTTTTCTTGAAAAATTCTTCTAAAATAAAGCTGGTTTTCAGTGTCTTCTTTGCATCTTCCAAACCGGAACTAATAATATTACTATCTGCTTGCACAAGATTAAGTATGGTTTTGTCGTCAAACCCAATTTGCTTGAAACGCGAAATATTTTGTGCTTTTATCATTGATTCAGGTACTTCAAACGGATTAGCTTCCGCAATCTTTGCAAATAGCGCAACTGTTTCGTGTTTTTCAAGCTCGGCTTTAAGGCGTTCATTCAAGTTTTCGCTTATGCTTGCCTTTAAATCAGCCAAATTTTTGAATTCTTCACCCACATCTTGAGCAAAATCATCGTCTAAATCGGGTAATTGCTTTTCTTTTAGTGATTTTAAGACGACACGAAGCTTAACTGTCTTACCGGCAAGGCTTTCATCGGGAAAATTATCATCAAGTTTTTTAGAAAACTCACGGGTTTCGCCAACTTTCATATCAATTATGTCTTTATCGAATTTAAAAACACTGTACTCTGTCCCTAAAGTGAACGAAAAGTCCTTTCTTTCCGAACTTTTTATCGGACATCCGGTATCATCAAGCTCACAATAATCAACAGTTACAATATCTTTATCTTTTGCCGTAGCATTTTCATCTTTGTCTATAACGATTGCATTACGATCACGCAGCTTTTGAAGCTCATCTTCTATGTCCTCTTCAGTTATTTCAGCGTAGTCAACTTCAACTTCCAAGCCTTCGTATTTTTCCAAATTGACTTTAGGTGCAACATCGTAAATTACCGAAAAAATTAAATCCGTTGCAAGATCCAGTTTTGGCGTGCCGTCAACTTTCAGATCTTCATAGCCCAGCGGCTTGCTGTCCTCCGGAAAATCGGGTTCCTTAAACACCTCTTTAACCGTTTCGGAAATTATTGAATTAAGGACATCTTCTTTTAATAAATCGCCAAATTTGCGCTCCAGAACAGACAAAGGGACCTTTCCTATGCGGAAACCGGGTATTCTAACATCTTTAGCCAGATTTTTTACATGCGTGTTATATAACTTTAAAAGCTCATCATTTTTAATGGTAAAAGTTAATTTTACAGCAGATTTTTCTAAATTTTCAATCTCTCTTTGTACAGGCACAGCAATCCTCTTTTTACATTATAGTTTCGACTGTTTTTGACAGCGGGAAACGGGAGTCGGACCCGCGACATCGACCTTGGCAAGGTCGCGCTCTACCACTGAGCTATTCCCGCGACTATATCCAATTATAACATAATTTTGGTTTATTATTCAATAGGCAATATATCGCTAAACAGGAATCTTAAATTTAGACTTGATGAATCATCATCTTATCATGTTTATGACGTTGGTGGTAAGAGTAGATGAGTATTCAACACATGACGAGGTAACATCTGCACTCGCTGCAATTCCTCCGACGCTGATATTATCGGTGTAAAGCTGGGGCGGCACCCACAAAACTGCGGCTATATCCAATGCGCCTGCGGGGATACTACCACCGAATAATGAATCTATAAATGCCTTTACCTTTGCATCTGATGTTTTGGCCTTATAATTAGCTAGTGGAACAGTTACTTCTTTTGCACCAGTTCCTAGCCAAAAATCCGTTCCGTCATAAACGCTCGGCAAATAGAGCGGGTAAATAGGATTACCGCCTGCATTTCTAGCTGGAGGGTTTATACAATCGGGATTGAAATTATTTACCCAAACTGAGCCTCCGGTGATTTTTGTTGTTAGGTTTAAGTTGGGTCCTACGGCTCTCGATCCTATAATTTGAGTGGAACCAACAGATTCTGCAATAACAAATCCTGAATTTATCGTAATGTTTATATCGTTCGGCTCATTCAGAGAACCAGCATCACCTACGTAACCTATTGCAGGGCAGATACTGATGCTGAGGCTGCTTGTGGCTATAGCCGCAACAACAGGGTTATCAGAGCCGTTGCCTATGGTTAATGTTAGATTCCTTGTAGTGTAGTAATCCGATGTATATCCTGTTCCTATTCCTGCAGCATCGGAACCGCCCTGCGCAAATACATAGGCATTGCCGCCAATCTTTATTTCTGCATTTAAGCGGGATAAAGATATGCTCGTTCCAACACCAATGCCCGCGCCTTCGAAACTCTCACCCGAACTGCCTGACGCATAAACATAAGCTTCGCCTGCTATTTCAATGACTGTAGTATGGCTGGACGGTGTAGAAGCATTTTTGCCTATGCCAATACCGGGACCCCCCCAAATTCCATAGGCATAGACTACGGCATTACCTTCTATTTTGATTTTTTCACTGCCGCCATCATAATCGTATCCTCCGCCTATACCGGCAGAACCTCTTCCGCCGTGTGCTTCTATCGTTACACCGCTCCCTATGGTTATGCTTCCTGCCATTGCAGTGTTCTCTATAGGATCCCGGCAACCGCCTATTCCTGCACCGTTATAATAGTATGAGGAAACATTTGCTTTTGCTGTAAGTTTATTAGCACTAACATCCCCGTCTATACCGTGAATATTTATTTTGCTACCCTTAGGAACAAAGATTCCTGCATGAGTTCTGTCACCGTCAGATGATACTCCGTTTGATACGGCACTGTTTGTCCCTTCTATGATAAGTTCGACATTCGGGTATATACCTGAATTATCACCTTTTAGTCTTATTGCAGGTAAAGGCTCTCCTGATACAACGCGGTTTACGGCTAGATCAACATCTTTTAATTGTAATTTAAACGGAGTCTCTACGTTTCCGCTATCACCAACGATCTCAACAGCAACGTTACCGGAAATACCGTCAAGTATTGTTTTATAGTCTATCGGGACATCAGTTTTGTCTAGGCGGCTGTCGGAGCATGGGCTTCCGTCTGCACGGGAAAATTCAACATAATAATAATTTCCTATTATGGTTATGGTTATTAGTTCGGCAGCAGTTATATCTGTGCCTAAAATTACTATTTGGTTGCTGCCGGAAGGATCGCCCTCCCCATCCGATTCTCGGGCTTTTGCAAGCTGCTCGTCAATCCATGCGCCTATGTCGGGTTTGGCCTCTCCGCAGCTTGAAAACAGCAAAATGTAGGCAAGCACTATGCCAAAAACCGTCCAGCGGCTGCAAAAAGCGTTCATACATGTAATATAATGATATCTTGCTTGCCAGTCAATGTGTAGGTAATTTTAGAATTGATGAATCATCAGCTTGTTATGGGTTTATGACGTTGGTGGTAAGAGTAGATGAGTATTCAACAAATGATGGGGTAACATCTGCACTCGCTGCAATTCCTCCGACGCTGATATTATCGGCGTAAAGCTGGGACGGCACCCACAAAACTGCGGCTATATCCATTGCGTTTGCGGGGATACTACCGGCACCGAATAATGAATCTATAAATGCCTTTACCTTTGCATCTGCTGTTTTAGCCTTATAATTAGCTGATGGAACAGTTACTTCTTTTGCAATAGTTTCTAGCCAAAAATCCGTTCCGCCATAAACGCGCGGTAAATAGAGCGGGTAAATAGGATTACCGCCTGCATTTCTAGGAACCGGGTTTATGCAATCGCTAGCGAATTTATTTAGCCAAACAGAACCGCCATTGATTTTTGTTGTTACGGTTACAGAGTCAAATACGTTCGATGACTTGCCTATAATTTGCGAGGCACTAGTATCTGCTACCGCAATAACAAAACCTGAGTGTACCGTAATGTTTATATCGCTAGCCTCGTATATATCAGCTTCGTCACTTGCATATCCTATTGCGACAGGGTATCTACCGCTAATGGCTGAACCACCTACAGAGGCAACAATAGGGTTGTCAGAGCCGCTGCCAATAGTTACGGTTAAATTCCTTACAGTGTCGTAATAATTGGAATTTCCTGTTCCTATTCCGGCAGCACCATTGCCGCCTTGCGCAAATACACGAGTATTGCCGCTAATTTCTATTTCTGCAGCCGCTTTGTCCTCGTGTACGTTAGTGTCACCCCCAAAGCCTATACCGGCACCTTCCACACTGCCGCCGCCATGCCCTGACGCATAAACATAGGCGCCACCGCGTATTTTAATAGATAAAGCAGAACTGGGGGAAGGATAAGAACCTTTGCCTATTCCAATACCGGGACCTCCGCCTATTCCATAGGCATAGACTACAGCATTGTCCTCTATTATGATTTCGTCGCTTTCGTCCAATGCTGGTGCGTATACGTTGTTTCCTCCGCCTATACCGGCAGCACCGCCTGCGCCGTAAGCCTTTACCGTTACACCGCTTCCTATAGTTATGCTTCCGGCCACTCCGGAAGCTGTAGCACACTTATACCCGCCTATTCCTGCACCGTGATCTTGGTCATAATCGCTTGTTGTAATAGAAATATTTCCTTTTGCAGTAAGGTAATTAGCACTAGCAGATCCAGTTGTACCGTGAATATTTATTTTGCTGTCCGCAGGCACAAAGATTCCTGCATTAGTTCTATATTTACCGTCGGTTGATATTCCGTTTGATACGGCACTGTTTATCCCTTCGACAATAAGTTCAACATTCGGGTATATACCTGAACTATCACCTTTTAGTCCTATTGCAGGTAAAGGATCTCCTGCTACAACGTGTGTTACGTCTAAATTAACATTTTTTAATTGTAATCTAAACGGCGTCTCTACGTTTCCGCTATCACCAACAATCGCAACAGCAACATTACCGGAAATACCGTCAAATATTGCTTTACGGTCTAGTGGGACACCATATCTGTTTAGGCTGCTGCCAGAGCAGGGGCTTCCGTCTTTTAGTGTAAATTTAACATTATAATAATTTTCTGTTACGGTTATAGTTATAAGTTCTGTAGGGGTTTCAGTTACTTGTTTGCCTGAAATCATTATATCTGAGTCTGCTTCGGCTATGGCAATATCAACAAGATATGATTGCGTCTCGCCGCTTAGCCCCGTAACTGTATATATTTTAGGCGGGCTAAAAATCTGCGGCTCTGTAGGCTCATAACTTGCACCTGTATGAATTACTTCAGGCAAAATTGGAAAAGCGGTTAAATCTGTTCCAAAAAAACCTTCAGGCAGGACGACATGAATCTTTTTGTTAGCTTGGTCAATAGCTACGGTTTCGCCTTCAATAAACGGAAATCTAAAACCGGTTATCGATTTATCGTCAACGTCAGATGGATCGTCCTCCTCCTCCGATTCTCTTGCTTTTTCCCTTGCTTTTTCAAGCTGCTCGTCAATCCACGCGCCTATGTCGGGTTTGGCTTCCCCGCAACTTGAAAACACCAAAATAGAGCCAATCACTATGATAAAAGCCGTCCAACGGCAAAATGTATTCATATATACAGTGTAATGCTATTTTACTTGCTAGTCAATGATGAATTTTCACGATGGATTTTCACGTCAGGTGATAAAGAATTTTAACACGGAGGCACACAGAGGAGAAGATGAGGAATAATAATTTTTTGTTCTTCCTCCGAATTCCCTCTGTGTACCTCCTGTACCTCCGTGTTAAATTTGCCTTAGCAATTTACCATTATTTTTTGTTGCACCCCAAAAACCAGCGAACCGTTTACCGAAATCGTAAAATATGTTACCATAGAGCTACCGAAAGTGCCCAACGAGAATGATAATAAAAAAGCCCCGCTAAACGGCAGGGCTTTTTGGTTAAATTCGAGCTTTATTTTTATTCGTACCACAACTGGGGCAACATGTTGCCGTCTGTAGTGCCGGCTTTCCAGTAAGTATTGGCAGCTGTGCCGTCTCCTTCGCCCCATGCTGCCACGCTTGTGTCAGGCGCTGGGAAATTGGTAAAATTACCAGAATCTTCCCATGGATTATCCCCACACCTAGAAGCGTCCTCTTTCCAGTAACAAGCGGTTGTGCTATAGAGTCCAAAACAAACCAAGCCGTATGTTCTACTTCCAGTATTATTTGTAACATTCCCTGTATTGTAACAGGCTATTATTTCACCAAAGCAAGTGCCAATCAAACCGCCTAGATTTTCGTCACCAGGACTCCAAACAGCACCTGTGTTGTAACAAGCTGTTATTTTAGATTCCGCCCACCCAA
>BTID01000176.1:0-11585 GCA_036245275.1 Termitinemataceae bacterium | reverse complement strand
TTCCAGCATGTCGTTATGTACATCAGTCATTGTATTAAATTTAACTTGCATCGAAAGATAAGTAAAGAGGGTGATCACAGGGCAGAGGTTGATCGGGGCAAATTTTATGAGTGAACATTGCCTTTGTAATAAGATAATTTGCAGCAGCTTCGTCTAACCACAGATAACACAGATACTATAAATCAAATATTTTCATAACTTTTATCTGCGTAATCTGCGGTTAAAATTTTTGCGTTTTTAATTATTGCTAAGATACTTTTATCTGTGTAATCTGTGGTTAATTCTGTGCGGCACGGGTGCGATTTTTACTTGTTCCTTGCCAACCGTGCCTTTAACTGTGCAATTTCGGCAGCTTGCTCTGATAATGCAACGTCCTTTTCAGATAATGCCTCATCCTTAGCCTTGATAATTTTATCAGCTTCTGCTTTAGCTCTGGCTTCACCCTCTGCAAGACCCTCTACTCTGCCTTCTGCAAGACCCTCTACTCTACCCTCTGCTAGACCTTCTACTCTGCCTTCTGCAAGACCTGCGACTCTGCCTTCCGCAAGACCTTCCGCTTTGCCTTCTGCTAGGGCGGTGTCTTTCATGTCGGCTATGTCCATGCGCAGCATTTGGCGGGATAGGGCAATAAAACGTAACTTCTGCCTTAAACTTAAACGTCTAACCTTTACCCCTATCTTTCCTATCTGCGGATATTCTTTTGTTAACATCTCAAAATCCTCCTCGCTTTTGCATAAAAAGCATTGCAACAATGGCCAAAGGGCTGTCCCATCATTCTCTTTGGGCACTTTCGGTAGCTCTATGGTAACATATTTTACGATTTCGGTAAACGGCTCGCTGGTTTTTTCGTTCAGTATAGAAAATCTGTTTAAATACTCAGTGTTGTTCGGGAACAAAACATAGTTGCAAATGGCAATACTGATTGTCTGATTGATTTTTTCGTATTTATCGCCGCTTACGATCTGATCGGTGATCAGTTTTGACTGATAATATACTATCCTGACGCAAAATCCGTTTAATTTTTCGACCTGCATTTCTAAATCAATTATTTTACCGGATTTGGTTTCGATTTTAATATCCAAAATGCCCTGTTTGTCTTTCTGGAACGCACGTTTTAGAAATGGATTTAGGATAGAGATTTTTTCATACTCCTGTGCCGGTATATCCAAAACAGCTTTTAGCAGCTGCTCAAGACTTTCGGTATCCTTTCTGTCGCCGAATACTCCTTTAAAAACATAATCATAAGTTAACGGCACGAACAACGCTTTCCTTTTTTTGCGATTTTTCATAAGACCTCCAAAAAAAATATTTTCCTCCCACATATAATAATGGTGCAAAGTAGCACGGCGCTTTACTTTTTTGGGATTTTTTTTTAATTCCGATCCCTCTAAATTATTGCCCCCCCCCCTAAAGGTTGCAACAAAAAACAATGGCAAATTTAACACAGAGTAAAAGGAGGTACACAGAGAGGGGGCAATTTGTTAATTTGCTTCAAGTTTTTTATCGTGTTACTATTGAAAACAAATCAATTGCAAAACTTCTTCCTATCCTCTTTGTCTTCCCTCTGTGTTCCTCTGTGAACTCTGTGTTAAAATTCTTTAAATGTACCATTAAAAATTGCTGCATTCCTTGCTTTGACACTTGCAGTGCGGCGTTTCGTGTGTTAAATTATAGTTACTGTGAATATTAATCCTTTTGATTTATTAAAAAACGCTCAAAAAATTCAAGAACAGATGGGCAGTATGCAGGAAAAACTTGCTGAAGTTGTCGTTACTGGCTCTGCAGGCGGCGGTATGGTCGAGATCGATCTGAACGGAAAGTCAGAGATGACCGATATACGTATATTGCCGGAAGCAGCAAGTGATATAGCAATGATGCAGGACTTGATATTGGCTGCATACACTTGCGCGCAGGAAAAACTTAAAGATGCGGTTAAAGATACTATGGGTAGTTTTGCGCAAGGACTAGGGCTTCCTTCTATACCCGGATTTCCATGTTAATGAACGCTTTAGATTCACTTGTAACTCTGTTTTCTAAGCTGCCGGGCATTGGCAAAAAAACTGCAGGGCGTCTTTCGTATCACATTTTAGAAAGCGATCCATCCTATGCGATCTCATTTGCATCTGTCTTGGCAAACTTACACGAATCAATAAAACATTGCTCGGTCTGCGGAAACTGGACAGAAAACGACCCCTGCGCCATTTGTACCGACATGGGACGCGACCGCAGTGTTATCTGTGTTGTAGAGCGCGCTCAGGATATACGCGTTATTGATGAATCCGGTGAATTTAGAGGCTTATTCCATGTTTTAGGCGCTCTTATTGCCCCTTTAGACGGAGTTCACCCTGAGGACCTGCCGATAGGAAAACTGATAGAGCGCCTGCGGAACGACAATGTGTGCGAGGTAATTCTTGCTCTAAACCCCACTTTTGAAGGCGATATAACTGCACGTTATATTCAAGCCCAACTAAAAGATATGAAGACGAGTGGCGGGGATGCTTTAAATGTGTCGCGCCTTGCCTCCGGTCTGCCTGTAGGCGGCGATCTTGAATATGCCGACCGACTAACTCTGGCGCGAAGCTTCCGCAGCAGAATTCAATTTTAAAATTATTTTCAGGTATTTTTATCACACCTGAGGCGATGAAACCAAGATGAAAAAAATCATTGCAAAATTAAAAGAAAAAGCAAATAAAATAAAAATAGATATATCGGCATTATACATTGCGTATCAGAAAAAAAATGTGCCTGTAATTGCAAAAATAATAATTAGTATAACGGTTGTATATGCTTTATCACCAATAGATTTAATTCCTGATTTCATACCAATTTTGGGATATTTAGATGATTTAATAATTTTACCGGCACTAATCATCTTAGCAATTAAATTAATTCCAAATGAAATATTAATTGAATGTAGAGAAGAAGCAAAATATCTATGGAAAAATGGGAAACCAAAAAAATGGTATTATGGCATACCAATAATAATTATTTGGTTAATAATAGCAGCAACCCTTACATTTCGATTTGCCTTATGTTAAGATTTTTTGGATATGTCAGAAAAAGAAAATGAAATTTGCCCGCAATGCGGCATTGCAAAGGATAACGTTGCCATAAAAGCAGCATTGATGACTTGCCCTGCATGCGCTTATCACTACCGAATGGAGCCTGTCGAGCGGATAAACTATTTGTGCGACCCGAATACATTTTGCGAATTCTCTGCAACTATGGCATCAAAAAACCCAATTGAGCTTGTCGGATACGAAGAAAAACTTTCGGAGGCTGCGGTAAAAACACAAATGAAGGATGCCGTAATTACCGGTTCTTGCAAAATTGACGGTATCAGTGCGGTGCTAGGACTTATGTCATTTACATTTATGGGCGGGTCAATGGGATCTGTTGTGGGCGAAAAGATTACCCGCGCAATGTTAAAATGCGTTGCCGAAAAGCTGCCTCTTATAATTTATGCAACATCAGGCGGGGCACGTATGCAGGAAGGCATTTTTTCACTTATGCAGATGGCAAAAACTTCTTGGGGTGCTGCGCAAATGGACAAGGCGGCGCTGCCGTATTTTATTGTGCTTTGCGACCCCACAACCGGCGGCGTCAGTGCTTCTTTTGCTATGCTTGCCGACATCATTATTGCAGAACCCGGTGCGCTCATTGGGTTTGCCGGTCCCCGTGTTATAGAAGGCACAATCCGCCAAAAGTTGCCGGAGGGCTTTCAACGTGCAGAGTTTCAGCAGGATAAAGGCTTTGTTGATATGATCGTGCCCCGTGCCGATCAACGCCGCATGCTTTCGCACTTGATGTTGCTGCATGGGTTTAAGTCATAAGGGCGCCCATAACAGGTGTAGAAACTGATAATTACAAATGGTAACATAAAGTACAGTTGCTAATTCATTAACGATATGCGAGGCAACGGAATAAACAACGGAAATCTTAAGGAGATTTTTATGAAAGTAGATGAATTGAAAAATGAAAAACTCAAAAAGTGGGTAAACGATGCAGTAGCACTTATGACACCGGATAGTGTCGAGGTTTGCGATGGTTCACAGGCTGAATACGACAGGATGATCAAAATTACGATTGATCAAGGATTAGCAACTCCGCTAGACCCAAAAAAGAAGCCGGGTTGTGTGCTTTACCGTTCCGATCCCTCAGATGTTGCGCGCGTAGAAGACCGCACTTTTATTTCTTCGGAAAAAGAAAGTGATGCCGGTCCTACAAACCATTGGGCTGCACCGGCAGAGCTAAAAAAAACAATGACAGACCTTTACAAAGGCAGTATGAAGGGTCGTGTTATGTATGTAATTCCGTTTTCTATGGGACCGGTTGGCAGCGGCATTGCAAAAATCGGTGTTGAAATTACAGATTCACCTTATGTCGTGGCAAACATGCACATTATGGCACGGGTAGGCACAAAAGTTTTGGACGTGCTTGGTAAAGACGGCTTCTTTGTGCCATGTTACCATTCGGTGGGAAAGCCGCTTTCAGCCGGAGAAAAAGATAACGGCAAGTGGCCATGCGCTCCAATCGACAAAAAGTATATTTCGCATTTCCCTGAAACCCGCGAAATTTGGTCTTATGGTTCAGGCTACGGCGGAAATGCATTGCTTGGAAAAAAATGTTTAGCATTGCGCATTGCCTCAGTTTTGGCTAGGGACGAAGGCTGGCTTGCAGAGCACATGCTTATTTTAAAAATCACTAACCCTCAAGGCGAGTCAAAATATGTTACCGGCGCATTTCCTTCAGCTTGCGGCAAGACAAACCTTGCTATGTTAATCCCTACTCTGCCGGGTTGGAAGGTTGAAACTGTCGGTGATGATATTGCTTGGATGAAGTTTGGTGCTGACGGCAGGCTTTATGCGATTAACCCCGAAGCAGGCTTCTTTGGCGTGGCTCCCGGCACAAACGATGAGTCAAACCACAACGCCATGGTTAGTGCAAGCAAAAATACAATTTTTACAAACTGCGGTCTTACAGAAGACGGCGATGTTTGGTGGGAAATGATAGGGCATGGTGCAAACGGCAAAGAAATTATCGACTGGAAAGGCAATAAAAGACCGGCGCCGCAAGATGATAAAGGCGAAAAAGGCAACGAAATTGCTCACCCGAATGCCCGTTTTACAGCACCTGCAAAACAATGCCCTTGTGTTGCAAAAGAATGGGACGATCCAAATGGCGTGCCGATTAGCGCATTTTTGTTCGGCGGACGCCGCCCATCAACAATTCCGCTGGTAAATCAAGCAAAAAGCTGGATTCACGGCGTATTTATGGGCTCTATCGTAGGCTCAGAGGTAACGGCTGCCGTTATTTCAGACCAAGTTGGTCAGGTGCGCCGCGATCCATTTGCAATGTTGCCGTTCTGCGGCTACCACATGGGCGACTATTTTAAACACTGGGTAAAATTAGGCGCTTCGCACGATGAATCAAAGTTGCCTAAAATTTTCTTTGTAAACTGGTTCCGCAAAAATGATTCAGGCAAGTTTATCTGGCCAGGTTACGGCGAAAACTCCCGCGTTCTTGCATGGGTATTCGACCGTTGCGACGGAAAAGGCTCTTCGGTTGACACACCAATCGGCACATTGCCCACAGCGGATGCAATCTCCAAACCCGACGGTGTAAGCGATGCTGACATGAAGGAACTGCTAAACGTAGACATCGAAGGTTGGAAAAAAGAAATTGCCGATGTCCGCAAAAATCACTATCCAAAATTCGGCGATAAAATGCCTAAAGAGCTTTATGCCGAATTGGACGCAATCGAAAAGAGATTGGGATAAGTTGATTGCTTGTTAAAGAAAACTAAAAAACGGAGCGGTTTTTATGAAAATTTTGATGTGTTCAAGCGAGGCGGTGCCGTTCGCTAAGACTGGCGGGCTTGCAGATGCGGTATCTTCTCTTTCACTGGCTCTTGCAGAGGCAGGGCACGATGTAAAAATCGTTATCCCTCGTTATTATTCTATAAATAAATCTGAATTGACACTGCTTGAAGGCAGTTTGGGTGTGCCAATGGGGGAAGGTATTGAAGAATGGTGCGGTGTTTTTAAGACAAAAATGCCTGGCAGCAACACAAAAAACCCTGTTTGGGTATATTTTATAGACCACGAGATTTTTTTTGGGCGTTCAGGCATCTACGGCGATCATTTTCATCCGGATTTTATTGATAATCCACGCCGCTTTTCGTTTTTTTCGCGCTCTATATTCCAACTTTGCCATAAATTGGCATGGTATCCTGATATTTTGCACAGTCATGACTGGCCTACAGCCCCTGTTTGTGCCTATTTAAAGTTTTCGCTGCGTACAGGTCACTTTGAAAAGACATCTTCTATACTAACAATTCACAATTTAGGCTATCAAGGTAGCTATCACAAGGATAATTTTAACTACACCGGACTGGGTTGGAATGTCTTTTATGACGGCGGCTTTGAAGACTGGGGCGGAATGAATATGTTAAAGGCGGGGATTTACTGTGCCGACCGCCTAAATACGGTTTCGCAAACATATTGTGATGAAACTAAGACACAGGAAAGCGGTTTTAGGCTTGACGGACCGCTTCGTTACCGCAGTGCAGACTATCGCGGCATACTAAACGGCATTGATGAAAAGGTTTGGAGCCCAAAAACCGATAAATTGATACCAAAAAATTACTCGGCAGAGGATTTAAGCGGTAAAGCCCAGTCAAAAGCGGCTTTGCAGGCTGAATTCGGTCTGCCTGTTGACCCAAAAGTCCCCGTAATCGGCATGATAAGCCGCTTGGTTGAACAAAAGGGCGTTGGATCTCTTTTTGGACCTACTTACGGCAGTGCTTATTCGTTCTGCCGCGATATGGCACTTCAGTTTGTAGTGCTTGGGACAGGCGAAGCTTGGTGCGAAAACGAAATTTTAGCTCTTTCCTCCCGCCTGCCTAATTTTAAGGCGAGGGTAGGCTACAGCGAAAAACTTAGCCACCTAATAGAAGCAGGCAGCGACTTTTTTTTGATGCCCTCCGCTTACGAGCCCTGCGGTTTAAACCAAATGTACTCCCTTGTTTACGGGACACTGCCTATAGTGCGCCGCACAGGCGGTCTTGCAGATACCGTGCAGAATTATTCTCAAGAAACAGGGGATGGCACAGGTTTTATGTTTGACTACCTAAGCCCCGGCTCAATCTACGACACGGTAGGCTGGGCAAACTGGACATACTATAACAAACCAAAGGACATCGAAAAAATGCGTAGGCGCGGCTTACAAATGGATTTTTCGTGGACAAATTCTGCAAAAAAATATGTTGACATGTACCAGAATGCGCTTGGCGTTGACTCTAACATTAAAAAAACTCCGGTTCATGAACACCCAAAAAGTGCGGACAAAAAAACAAAACCTAAGGCATAACTGATGTTGCCTCATTTTCCTCTATCTGCCCCTATCAGTTTGGATTTTAAAGATGAGTTACATTTTATGCTCTCCAAAACAACAGACGGCGTTTCGGAGTATACTTTTGCAAACCTTTACTTGTTTAGGTCTAGGTATGATTATCAAATTTCAATTGACGATAACGGTGCTTTAATAATTCAAGGCACTCTTAACGGCAAAAAATTCTTTGAAACACCTTGCAGTTTGCCCTCGTCTGCCGTTTTAAAAGCCCTTTTGGACACAAATGACTACTGGAAGTGTATACCGGAATCAATTTTGCAGGAATTCCCATCACTTGCAGACGATTTTGGAATAGAAATTATAGAAGATCGCGATAATTTTGATTATTTATACTTAAAAACAGACCTTGCAGTCCTTTCCGGTAAAAAATTTCATAAAAAACGGAACTTGGTAAATGCTTTTTTGCTTGCTTACCCGCAAAATTCATTTTTGCCGCTTACAAAAGACCTTGTAGGCAATGCAGTTACCGTGCTTGAACACTGGCGTGAAGATAAAGGCTCCGACGGGGATTATGAGGCATCGCGCGAAGCTCTGGACATGTTCGAAGAACTTGGACTGGAGGGTACCGTTTACTACATTAAGGGTAAGGCTGCAGCTTACTGCCTTGGCGAGCCGCTTGCAAATGGTAGGATATTCGGTCTGCATTTTGAAAAAGGCATAGATGAATACAAAGGGATATATCAGTGGGTAAACCAGTCGTTCGCAGCCAATTTAAGCGATTCCTACACTTATATCAATCGTGAACAAGATTTAGGCGATGAAGGAATGCGTCAAGCAAAGATGACATACAGACCATGCGGTTTTGTAAAAAAATTTACCGGTAAAAAGTAAAAGAATCAGGGCGCAACCCGCCTTGCGGGTCGGGCTATCCGCTCCAATCTTTTTGCAAGCAAAAAGTATTTCCGCTTCTATCCCTTGCGCGGTACTGGTAGTAAAGCTGTTGTTTGCATAGCAATACAAACAACAGATCAACTCTCCTATTTTTATTCCTCATACCACAGCTTGGGCAAGTTTTCGGTATAGTCTACGTTTGCTTTCCAATACTTTCCGCTTTCCGATCCGTCTCCTGTGCCCCATTCGCCTGTGCTTGGCGGAGTAAAGAAATTTCCGGTAATTTCCGTATATCCGGTGCTATCACTGCTTGGTGAAGTTGCACCGTTGGCTTTCCAGTAACAGGCTGTAACGGTAGTGTTTGAGTTTTCCTTGTTCCCCACCATGCTATGAATATCTGAATCGCCTGTAATCTTGCCTGTGCTGTAACAGGCATTTAGGCTATCTGTTGAATTAAGAAGTCCTGCAATACCGCCTGCCGCCGTTTTGCCCTTAACCTCGCCTATATTGTAACAGGCTGTTATGTAGAACCAAGCCATTGATTCTATTTCATAAGTGCCGCCAAGGATACCGCCAGTCATGTAGCCTGGGGTAGTGCTCGTAATGTTGCCGGTATTGTAACAAGCGGTAATTTCGACACGTTTTTGTCCATTGCCAAGTATACCTCCGACTACTCCAGAAGCCGTAATATCGCCTGTATTGGAACAGCCTAAAATGGAAGTACTATTAGGATACCCGCCATACATGTAGCCCAAAACGCCGCCTGTACGATTGGAGCTGTTTTCAACCTTGCCTGAGTTGGAACATAGGACCATATTAGCGTAAGATGCGCCTGCCACACCGCCAACCCTGCCGCCGCTACCTGTAACAGTGCCGGAGTTGGAACACCTTGTCATAATAGCACTAGTAGAACCTACCACACCACCAGCTGCACATGTGCCTGCATATGATGTGCTTGTAATATCGGCAGCATTGGAACAATCACTAATGGCACCTGCACTGTTGTCATAACCGTATCCCAAAAGTCCTCCAACATATATTTTCCCGGTAACCGAACCGGATGCGATATGCACATCGGTAAAAGTTGCAGAGCCTGTGGCATAGCCGAAAAGCCCTACATTGTCTCTTGTGTCGGCGTTTATATAGAGCCTTTTAATCAGCTTGCCGTCTCCGTCGTAAGTGCCGGTAAAGGCAGCCGTGCTTGTGCCAATAGGCTCCCAGTCAGGAACGCCTAAACCGCTATCCCCCATAAGGTCTATGTCTGCTTCCTGCTTGTAGTTGCTGCCCAGTGTCCCGTTTATCAACTGAAACTCCGCATAAGTGCCTATCGGGATTTTGTTGCTATCGCTATCCGCGGGGCGCAATTCCAGATTGCCTAAATTATTCAATTTAAGTTTTAATGAGATAGCAGACGATCCAATTAGCCGTCCTATATAATGGATAGGCGGATTTGTCTCCGCTCCAGCCTGAATACTAACGATAAGGGAGCCCCTAGGCGGATATGAGGCAAGCTGGACAGCACCGTCCGCTACCGTGCCGGATATAGTTTTTGTGGTAGTGCTTGTAGATGCCGGCTTTTCCAAGTAGTTTACCTTTATCGCTCCCGTGTAGTCGTTGCCAACTGTAATCATTACGGTGGGTACTGTAGGAGGCTCATTGGGATTGTCGATGATTTCGATAATTTCTTCTGAATTGCTGCCGCTACGGCAAGCTGAAAAAAGCACAAACGCCGCTACTAGGGCGAGTGCTAGTCCTGTAGGCTTAGACTGCCAACGGGGGGGGGGTGAAAGCCAAGTCTGCTTTACACTGCTTTAAAAAAACTGAATTCTTGAACATATTTATCTCCTCAAAAAATTAGATTTATGCCTAAAGGCACAATTAGAATATATTATATGCTGCGAAAAAAGGCAAGGGGTGCAACAAATTTTAATGGCACATTTAAAGAATTTTAACACGGAGGCGCACAGAGGAGAAGACAAAGAGGGAAAGAAAAGTTCATCAAATCTTCCCTCTCTGTGTACCTCCTTTTACTCTGTGTTAAATTTGCTTAGCAATTTGCCATTATTTTTTGTTGCACCCCTATCTATCACCATCTATCAATGACCCCTCTTGTTAAGCAACCCAACGTAAAAGTGTTGAATATTTTGTAGTTTTATGATAACGTAGAATATGCAAGAGCCAAGAGCCAAGAGCCAAGAGCCAAGAGCCAAAAAATTATGACGCCTCGTTAAATCGTGTCAAGCCCCGCTGGGGATTTATTCCAATACTATTTGAGTTTTTTCGTTATATCCTTGTAGGCGGACTTGCCTTTCTGGTTGATTTCGGCATTCTCTACCTTACAAAAACAATACTTTTCTCATCAATGGGGACAGCAGGTATATTGCTTGCTACGGCAGTTGGTTTTATTGCAGGTCTAGTTTTCAATTATATCTTTTCATTAATTTTTGTATTCAAGCAAATTGACGAAAACGCAAAACAGCACAAAATCCGTTCATTTATTTTATTCACGGTCATTGGCGTTATAGGACTTGCTTTAACAGAAGCCGGTATGTACGGCGGTATCCGTATGTTTGGGCAGGAATGGTATCTTGTCGTAAAAATTATCACCGCCGGAATTGTGCTTGTGTGGAATTATTCGGCACGGAAATTATTGATATTCAAAGGTGCAAAATATGGACAAAAGTAATTCGCCAAAAAAGTTTGCCGTAATAGGGGCAGGCCCCGCCGGTCTTACTGCTGCCTATAAAATATTGCAAGAAATACCGGGGGCTGATGTTTCTGTTTATGAAGCAACTGATCGCATTGGTGGTATTTCCACCACCATTCCATACAAGGGTAACAGAATTGATATTGGCGGGCATCGCTTTTTTTCAAAGAGCTGCTTGGTAAATGATTTTTGGCAAGAAATGATGTCCCTTCAAGGAAGCGGTGCGAAAGATGATGTTATGCTTGGCACAGACAAATCATTTGCAATTGACGGTCCCGACCCCGAAAAAACCGATGAAGTTATGCTTATCCGCAATCGGGTTTCGCGTATTTTCTACCGCAGAAATTTTTTTGATTATCCCATCAGCCTAAAAGCTCAAACTTTTATTAATATGGGATTTTTTAACACTATTCTTGCAGGAATTAGTTTTTTGTATTCGTCAATAAAAAAGAGAAAAGAAAATTCTCTTGAAGATTTTTACATCAACCGTTTTGGGAAACATCTTTACAGTATGTTTTTTGAAGATTACACGGAAAAAGTTTGGGGCGTTCATCCTTCTAAACTTTCAGCTTCTTGGGGGGCACAACGTGTAAAAGAACTTTCGATAAGTGCCATAATTAAAGAAGCACTTGCA
>BTID01000175.1:0-15535 GCA_036245275.1 Termitinemataceae bacterium | reverse complement strand
GTGTGTGTGTGTGTACGAATTCGACATATTCAGCCTGCTAGCGGGGGTACTCATACCTTGCGCTTTCTTGCAGAATGGGGAAATTGTTGTGGTGTTGCTAAATAATGTCATATTGATATTATAGGCATAACGTGGGGAAAAAAACAAGTGGCGGGGATTTTTATTCACGCTAAAGTCTTTCTTTTAAAAATCCGAAAATATTATATAAGAAATAGTCACGGACGACAGAAGACAGCGGATTAGTGCTGTTTTTAATAAATTAAACATGGATGTTGGAGGAAAGTATGTTGAGTATTACTCAATTGAATCCAACAGGGATAGAATCCGGCGCGGGGACGGCTTTTTTAGCAAGCCGTTTTGGCTCGAGCGAGCGTTTTGGCGATCGCTTGTTTACGCAGGGTAAAAGTCAGTTTAGTGATTATCTGTCGCAGATTGCCGATTCGGCAAACAATAATTATAACCAAAACCAAAACAACTATAGCAATTCAGGTTCGGTCGGTTCGTCCGGAATAATAGAAGGACAAGGTGATTCGGCGGCTAATGAAGATGCTGTTCGCTCTAAAAATGCAGAACCTGCAAAAAAAGATGCTGCTGCAGACAGGGAAGAAGATATAAAAACTGCTGATGAAGATGCTCTTTATGCAGAAATTAGCAAATTTTTGCAGCAGAATTCCAAAAATGTGTCTGAAGCAGATGCCGAATCCGTCCATGAGATAAAAGAATCATCAAAAAAATCTATAGATGATGCCGGTAATGAAATTTCATTAGCAATTCCTGAATTAAAAGATGTGTCAATTGAAGAAAATGGAGAAAATACTGCAAAATTAAACAAAAATATAGATAAAAGTCTTGAAGCCGAAGGACTTAGCGTTAAAAAACCGTTGCTTGATAAGAGGGGTCAAGAGGCAGCGGACAATAAAAGCGCGTTAGAAGCAAAAACGCAGGTTAAAGATGCCTTAATAGGGGACGAGGGGACTCCCTATGACGGCAAACTACGCAATGCTGAACGCGAAAACCTTAGGTTCACTGAAAGCGGCAAGACAAAAGCAGGGGAGTTTAAAGATGACGGAATAAAAGCTGCACTTGACATGGGAGAGGCGAGGGATGAGCTTTTTAGCAATGCTTTGGGAGATGCATCGCGATCCGGCAAAGGAAAAGGCAAAGGCGACGATAAAAAGGGCGAGGGGAAGCTCGAAGAAAAAGACGCCGGTGTCAAAAAACGAAAGGTTTCTTATGAGCACCAGATGAAGACGAATGTGACTGTTGCAGCAACGGAGGGGATGCGTGCAGTTACAGAAGAAATTTCAACAAAAAGTTCGTCTGGTAAGGAAACCGAAATTGTCGTCAATCTAAAATCCGAATCAAGAAGTTCTTCGGGAGGGGAAAATCGGATTTTTAATGACGCACGTCCTGCAGCGTCTGCCGAAAGTTTTTTGGCACGCGAGCTGCACCAGAACCTGAACGGCGATATTGTCCGTCAAGCCAGTGTTGTTCTGCGCGAGGGAGGGGCGGGAACAATTAGGCTTGCCTTAAAGCCGGAATCGCTAGGTCAGGTAAAGATCCACCTTGAAATGACTGACAACAAGGTAACAGGCAAGATTGTGGTGGAAAGCGAGGAGGCTTTGCGGGCGTTTCAGCAAGAATTAAAATCGCTGGAAGAAAGCTTTAAGGAAGGCGGTTTTGATACGGCAAGCCTTGATTTGCAGCTTGCCGACGGTAAAGCCGGTCAAAACAATTCAGAAGAAGCCCGCAATATGGCGGAACATCTTGCCTCAACTGCAAGATACTACGAGGCGCAGGTAGACAACGAAACCGCAACCGGCAATGCCGGATTAGATTACTACGTTGACGGCCGTTCTAGCACAGGTGTCAACGTTTTTGCATAGATAATTAAGGAGAGATATTTTGGATAGTATACAAACTGCATTAAAAACTTCCACGCTAAGTGCGCAGGAAATGGCAGAGACGAACCGCGTTATAAAAAACTTTAACGCACAGGTAAATGAGGGTAAACAAACCGGACAGAATTTGGGGCGGGACGATTTTTTAAAGCTCTTGGTAACTCAGCTTACATATCAGGACCCTACGGCGCCTATGGAAGACAAAGAGTTTATCGCTCAGATGGCTCAGTTTTCGTCTTTGGAACAGATGACAAATATGGCAAGCGATTTTTCTAAGCTTACCGATATGATCACTTCCAGCGAGGCGAATTCGGCACTTGGTAAATCTGTCGAGCTTACGGAAGGAGAAAATGTAATTTCCGGCACTGTAAAAGCTGTAACACGCGGCGGATCTCCGCAGATTTTGGTAAACGGCAACTATTACCAGTGGAGTCAGGTAACAAAAGTTTTTGATAGCGGGCTTTCGAAGGAATAGGGGGTATTCATTATGATGCGATCATTATTTTCCGGTGTTTCCGGATTGCAAAATCACCAAACTAGAATGGATGTTGTTGGTAATAACATTGCCAACGTCAACACAACCGGCTTTAAAAAAGGCAGGGTGAATTTTCAAGATATGCTTTACCAGCAACTAGCAGGTGCGGCACGTCCGACAGACGATATTGGCGGCGTAAACCCCAAGGAAGTCGGTCTTGGAATGAGCATTGCGTCCATAGACACGATTCATACACAAGGTTCGCTGCAATCAACAGGCAACGGCACGGATTTAGCTATTATGGGGCAGGGGTTTTTTGTTCTTGCAGAAGGGAATAATAAACTTTATACGCGCGCCGGTGCCTTCAGTCTTGATAACGAAGGCACTTTGGTAAACCCATCAAACGGTATGAAGGTGCAGGGTTGGCAGGCAGAAGAATTAAACGGCACTACGCTTTTGGAAGTTTCCCGCGATGTGGGCGACCTACACATTCCGGTTGGCAGCAAAGATCCTGCACACGAAACAACACGCATCGAATTTGCTTGTAACTTGGACAAAAGAACTCCTGAAATTCCTGAAGGCACGACTGACCTTGTTACAATAAGCAAAGGCACTTGGAATACGACTATCGACATTTATGATAGTTTTGGCGATCTGCACACTCTGCAGGCGCAGTTTACAAGGGTGCCAGGCACCGCCAATAGCTGGAATGTTGCGGTTGCAGTTGATCCGCAGGCGGAACTTGCCACAAATACGGCGGCGGCTTTGGGAGAGGGCGCACCGGCAGCGGGGGGAGCTGCCAACTTTACGCTCAACTTTGACAACAACGGTCTTTTGGTAAGCTCTGTTGACGGTGCAGGAGTCGTTTCCGGCGGAGATGCCGGAGGGCAGGTTATTATGAACATAGCCTACGATGTCCGTAACACGGACCCGGGCGCAGACGGGGCACCTGTCCGCCAGCTTATTACCCTTGATTTGGGCGAAGTAGGCGGCTTTACACGGGCTGCAACCCAGTTTGCAGAATCAAGCACGACTAAAGCGGTAACTCAAGACGGGCGCACAATGGGGTATCTTGAAAGCTTTAAAATTGATTCAAGCGGGATCATCACAGGGGTATATTCAAACGGCACAAACAGAACATTGGCGCAGATTGCCCTTGCCACTTTTACAAACCAAGGCGGCTTGGAAAAGAACGGCGATACGGCATTCAAAGTATCAATGAACTCCGGTAATGCAAATATAGGTCCTAGCGGTACTGCAGGTAAGGGCAAGATAATTTCCGGCACGCTGGAAATGGCAAACGTAGATATGGCTGCCGAATTTGTAGATATGATTGTTACACAGCGCGGTTTCCAAGCAAACAGCCGGACAATTCAAACTGCCGACCAACTTTTGCAAGAATTATTAACACTAAAAAGATAGTTAATGGTGAATGGTGAATGGTGAATGGTTAAGATAAAATGATAATTGTAACACAATTAAATGGCAGTCAGTATTATGTTAACCCTCACCAAATTGAATCAATAACTTGCAAGCCGGATACGACACTTTTGATGCTGTCAGGTAAAGCAATTATTGTGCTGGAAAAACCCGATGAAATTTTACAGCGGATTATTGATTACAGAAAACTGATCGGCGGTTTTAAAAATGAAGTTTGACAAGTGCGGGGAAAGGTGACTGGCACCGTTTTCGGGGAAAGGTGACTGGCACCGTTTTCGGGAAAGGTGACTGGCACCGTTTTAAGAGGTTTAAATGGATTTAGGTACAATAGTTGGTATCATTGGAGCATTGGCGATGATGGTGTTCGGCGTTATGTCAGGTGGTTCAGGTATGTCCACCTACGCCGACGCACCGTCGTTGTTTATCGTTGTTTTGGGATCGTGGTTTTGTTTGGTGGCATCTTCTTCTATAGGCGAGGCTGTCGGCGTTTTTAAAACGATGGGATTAACTTTTAAGGTTCCAAATTTTGGCGAAAAAGCCATTGTTACTAAATTGATGGCATTTTCCGACAAGGCACGCCGCGAAGGTCTACTAGCTTTAGAAGAAGAACTTGAAGATTTAGACGACGAGTTTATGAAAAAAGGCCTGCGGCTGGTTGTTGACGGCACCGACGCATCAATTGTCCGCGACCTTTTGGAAATTGAAATTGATCAAATGCAAAGCCGCCATGCAAAATCTCTTGGCGGTCTTTCTATGTGGGGCGCTCTTGCTCCCGGTTTCGGTATGTTAGGCACTGTTATCGGACTTATCGCTATGATGAAAAACTTGGAAGACAAGGCATCTGTAGGTCCTAACATGGCCGTTGCTCTTATTACCACGCTTTATGGTTCTATGATTGCAAACTGGCTGCTAACTCCTATCAGTGCAAAATTACGTACGCTAGATGCAAAAGAGGCACAAGCCCGCGAAATGGTTTTGGAAGGTATTATTTCTATACAGTCCGGCGACAATCCGCGTGTTCTTGCAATGAAACTTTTGGCATATTTATCGCCTAAAGATGCAATAGAGGTTGGTAAAGAAATACTAAAAGATTAATATTCAACGAGGATTAGGTTAAATAATGGGCAAAAAGAAAAAGAAAAAAGAAAACGGAGGTCCTAGAGGTGATGAATGGTTAACAACCTATTCAGATATGGTTACATTGGTTCTCTGCTTCTTTGCCATCATGTTTAACCCTGATGAGGTTACACCTTCATCTATGGCGCAGCTTACCATTTCGTTTCAGGCGCGCGGTATGGGGTCCCAGGCTGGCGGCAATACAATTTCTGTTGGACGTATGGCGGATCTTGGCAACAACTTTAATACAATGCCTGCAATGGATCGGGGTACATCGTTGGGAACGGCACTTAAAAGAGCTACAAGCATTTTTGCGCCGGAGGTAAAATCAAAAAAGATGACTGTTACTTCCGACGAGCGGGGCATCATTATCAGTTTGGCATCCGATGCTTTTTTTGAACCTGCAAGCGCCGTAATAAATGTAGAGGCTACGCGGGATATTCTATTACGGCTGGGGCAGTTGCTTTCGTCTAACGATATTATCAGCCGTAAAGTACGAATTGAGGGACACACAGATTCCTCGCCTGTAGACCCAAACGGTCCGTGGGAATCAAATTGGGATCTTTCTGTAAAACGTTCGATTAACGTGCTGCACTATTTAACCGCACTTGGCGTTACCGAAAAACGTTTTCAAGTTGCAGGCTTTGCAGACACTATGCCGATAAGTGCCGATAACACTCCGGAAGGCAGAGCGTATAACAGACGTGTTGATGTTATTATTTTAGATGATGCCCACTTATAGAAACATATAGAAGCAGACACGTATAGAAAAAATATTTCTTTTCATTTAAACTGAAGTAGTACACGGAGGGATACTATGGCTGATGAAGACGCAGAAGAAGGTCTTGGTGATGACGGAGAAGACTCCGCAGGCGAAGGCGGAAAAAAGAAAGGCGGCGGTTTATTACCAAACTTATTAAAGTTTGTTGTGATAGGTCTTGCGGCTTTAGTTTTTATTGTTACAGTTGCAGTTATTACGTTTAACATTATGAACAAAGGCGGAAAGTCTGCAACAGTTATTCCTCAAACTGATTCTTACGTGGCAGTAAAACCGCAGTACGCAATGTTTACACTTATTGGTGATGTAACTACGCGTACCAAGGATCCAACGCCGTATAGTGTTTCTGTAAAATTGATAATCGGGTATGACTTAAATGATAATGCCTCAGCTACAGAACTTACCCAAAGGCAGTATGAGTTGCGCGACTTTGTGCGCAGATATTTTAACAGCAAAACTGCAGAAGAGCTTAAACCGGAAAACGAGGCCCGCATAAAAAACGAAATAAAAGAATTGTTAAATACAACGGTTTTAGAAAAAGCACGTGCGCGGCAAATACTTTTTGATTCAATGTCCCTATACGAAATGCAATAGCCGGCAAAAGTGCCTTATATAGAATTTATGGAGAATATTATGAAAACAAAAGTTGTAGTTACTGGAATGGGGGCGATAACGCCTATTGGTAATACTGTTGAAGAATTTAGTGCCGCACTCAAAGAGGGAAAATGCGGTATCGATCATATTACACAATTTGATACATCAGATTTTAGCATAACTATTGCCGCTGAAGTTAAAAACTTTGATTCAAGTTTATGGATAGACAAAAAAGGGGCGCGTAAGATGGCACGTTTTACGCAGTTTGCGGCGGCGGCGGCATCTCAGGCACTGCAACAGGCGGGGCTTTTAAATGCCGAACGCAAAATCAACTGCAATGCTGAACGTACAGGCGTTGTTTTGGGCAATGGCATAGGCGGATTTGAAGTTGTTAGCGAAGGATTTAAAAAACTGATCGGACAAGGACCGGAAAGAATGCCCCCTTTGACAGTACCTATGATGATCAGTAACGAGGCATCCGGTAATGTGTCAATGGTTTTTGGTACGCAAGGACCGGCTTTAACACAGGTAACGGCTTGTGCGTCCGGCAGCGATGCTCTTGGACAGGCTTTAGATTTGATTCGCAGCGGCAGATGCGATGTTGTTATTTCAGGCGGTACAGAAGCATGCATAACTCCATTTTCCGTTGGCGGCTTTGCTATGCTGCAAACACTTTCCGAAAAGCATAACAGCGATCCTAAAAAAGCAAGCAGACCATTTGATGCGGATCGCGACGGCTTTGTTTTAGGCGAAGGAGCCGGAATTTTGGTTTTGGAAACAGAAGAGCACGCCAAGGGACGCGGTGCAAATATCCTTGCCGAATTTGCGGGTTACGGAGGCAGTGCAGATGCCTTCCACATTACATCACCTGACCCAAGCGGCGAAGGCGGTGCTAGGGCAATTAGAGCGGCACTTGCAGATGCCGGTTTACAGCCGGAAGATATTCAGTATTACAATGCACACGGCACATCAACACATATTAACGATGCAGTAGAAACAAAAATGTTAAAAATTGCATTTGGCGATCATGTTAAAAAACTAAAAATTTCCAGCACAAAAGGTATGACAGGACACTGCGTTGCAGCCGCCGGCGGCATAGAAGCTGTTGCAAGCATACTTGCAATACGCGAAGGTTTTTTTCCGCCTACGATCAACTATGAAACCCCTGACCCTGAATGTGATCTTGACTACGTTCCTAACAAAGTGCAGTACGGCACAATAAACGCCGCTTGCAGTTCCAACTTGGGATTCGGAGGTCACAACGCCGTTGTAGTCTTCAAAAAGTACTAAAAGAGTTTTACAATTAAACTTATATGCCTAATGTGTTTGATTATCTAGAATGGCGCGGCGATTTAAGTTTTAAGACAAGTCCTTTTAATGCTGTCGATAATATTATATTTTCAATTATGTCATATTTTGTTATGGACGGAGTTGTGCCTGAAACTTTTGATCCGCAACAGATAGGTTTACCTACGGCTATTAAAAAAATGTTACAACAGATAAAAAAACATCCGGCAGTAAGGCGTAACTATCTGTTCGGTGATGATCAAATAAATCTACTATATGCTTTAGAGAAAGCAGAACGGTACCACGATATATATTTATCTTCCTACGTTAATAAATTTGATGTAAAAAAGCAGATGCAATTTTCTGCGTTGACATTTACTGCAACAGATTGTCCGCCATACATTGCATACCGGGGGACGGATACAACGATTGTGGGCTGGAAAGAAGATTTTAATATGATCTGCGATAAAGCAGTGCCTGCGCAACTGGAGGCCGTTGACTATTTGGAAAAAAAAGCTCAGGCACTTAAAGGCGATTTTAATATAGGCGGACATTCAAAAGGCGGCAACCTTGCTGTTTATGCGGCAGCATTCTGTAATAAAAAATTACAAAACAGAATAAATGCAATTTATAATAATGATGCGCCGGGTTTTTTTAAAGAAACAACGGAGCGCAAAGAATACAAACAAATTGAACCCAAAATATGTACGTATATTCCGCAAGATTCTGTTGTAGGTTTATTATTTGAACACCAAAAAAATTATTCTGTAGTAAAAAGTACAGAAACGGGAATTATGCAGCACAATCCTTTTTCATGGCAAGTTACAAAAAATAATTTAGCAATACAAAAATCAGTAACAGAAAACAGTCTTTTTTTAAATGAAACATTGATGAAATGGCTAGACAGCATGGATAAAGATACCAGACGTCACTTTATCAACACGTTGTTTGACGTGTTAAACAAAACAAATGTTAATTCGATTCCTGATTTTACAGATAACTGGCTAAAGAACACAGCGGTTTTAATAAAGTCTATGAGCGAACTTGATAAAGAAACTAAAATTATGCTTAACAAAACTTTTTCTATGCTGTTCGACATTGCAATAGAAAATTTTAAAAGTGCAGTAGCAAATAAAATTACATCAGAAGGCAAAAATTTTACGGCACGAATAAGGAAAGTATGATACGTTATAAAAATCAAAAACAGATAGATGGAATTCGTACCTCATGCAGATTGTTATGTGCAATGTATAAAGATTTATCACCTCTTGTAGTTTCCGGTACACGCACAATAGATCTGGATATGTGGGCGCAGGATTGGATAAAAAAACATGGCGGAAAGCCTGCTTTTTTGGGCTTTGGACCCAAGAAATATCCGTTTCCTGGAGCTCTTTGTATTTCTATTAACGACGAAGTTATTCATGGAATTCCGGGCAAGCGTAAAATAAAAGAAGGCGATTTGGTAAGCATAGACAGCGGCATCAATTTAAACGGCTTTATAAGCGATAAATCTGTAACGTATGAAGTAGGCAAAGTAAGTCCGGAAGCGCATAAATTAAATGAGATAACGCGTCAGTGTCTTTACAAAGGTATAGAAGCAGCAAAAGCAGGAGATCGCCTTTTTTGTATAGGACGCGCTGTGGAAACTTTGGCAAAAGCACATGGTTATGGAGTTGTCCGTGATTTTTGCGGGCACGGAGTAGGCTTGGAAGTTCACGAAGATCCGGCTATTTCCAACACGCCGCACGACGGTCCAAATCCGCGCATGCGTGAAGGTATGGTGCTTGCTATAGAGCCTATGATAAATCTAGGCTCAGGTGATGTTGAAATTTTAGAAGACAACTGGACTGTCGTTACTACAGACAATATGTTATCTTCACACTGGGAACATACAATTGCTATCTTTAAAGATCACACAGAAATACTTACAGAAGATACTGAAGATTTAGTTTGACTTGTTAGACGAAATTGTAAAAACGGTTATCGTTTTACCTGCAATATTTTGGGCAGCACAACTAGCAATGCGGCAAGCACAAAAATTGACGAGCCAAGCGCTAAAAGAACGCTGGTCTTGTATCCCATAGGGCCCGCTGTAAAACCGGCAACGATGTATCCTATAATACACGCGCTTGAAACGGTCAGCGCATAAGGTATCTGCGTTGCAACGTGGCTAATATGGTTACAACCGGCACCTGTGGACGATAGGATCGTTGTATCAGAAATCGGTGAGCAATGGTCGCCAAAGACTGAACCGCTCATAACGGCGGCAAGGCTTATTACATTCAGGTAGGGGGCAACGTTATCACATATACTTATCGTTATAGGAATCAGTATGCCGAACGTACCCCACGATGTACCTGTTGCAAACGAAAGTCCGCCAGCACAGAGGAACATAATTGCAGGAATTAATGCAAGCGGCATATTGGAAGATTCAACAATCCCTGCAACATAAACGCCGGTTGTCAAAAGCTCGCGGCATACTCCGCTTATTGTCCAAGCAAGTACTAAAATGATGATCGCCGGAACCATTGCTTTTACACCTGCTCCAAAGCTCGAAAAGAAATCTGTAAACGAAATAAGTTTTCGCGGTACATACATAAAAAATGTAAAAACAACCGCCAAAAACCCGCCTAAAGAAAGCGCCTTTCCGGCATTTGTATCGCCAAATGCGTCAAAAAGAGTTTTTCCGCTGCCGTCCCACAGTCCTCCGTAGTAAAGCATAGCTGTGATACAGAATATAACCAAAAGTAAAACAGGGATAATCAGGTCGAACACCGAACCTTTGCCGGAAATATCCAGTTTTGCAATATCATCATTATGTACTTCATTTGACGATGAAGACATCGTTGAATTTTGAGCGCGTAATTCAGCAACAGCCATTGGACCATAATCACCTTTTTTACGGATCGCAATAACAAAAATCATACCGATGGTAAGAAGCGCATAAAGGTTGATAGGAATTGCCGATACAAAAGCCTGCATTCCGGTAATACCCGTGCTTGTAGGATAATAAGAAATAACTGATGCCGCCCACGACGAAATAGGAGCTATAACGCAAACAGGTGCCGCAGTAGCATCGATCAGGTAGGCAAGTTTTTCGCGTGAAATCTTGTGTTTGTCTGTGATAGGCTTCATAACCGTGCCCACAGTTAGACAGTTAAAATAGTCATCAATAAAAATAAGGATGCCTAAAAGACCGGTAACAAGAGACGCATTGCGCTTGTTTTTTATTTTTTTAGCAGCCCAGTTGCCGTAAGCCAGCGAACCGCCCGCTCGTGTAATAAGGGCAACAAGCGCCCCCAGCATCGACAGGAAAATCACCATTGAAGCATTGTCGCCAACCTTTTTGACCATTAGATCAATTGTCGTGTTAAAAACACCTAACAGATTGGTCTGCGCACCAACGCAGTAAATCGCCACGCCGGACATAATACCCAGCACCAAACTAAAAATAACCTCTTTTGTAATCAAGGCAAGGGCTATAGCAATAAGCGGCGGCACTACTGACCATATCCCAACATCAACTGCGGAAAACTCCATATATTTCTCCTTACTAAACCGATTTAAAACGATGTTTTTATATTTTACAAAAACTACCGGTAAATTGTAATTAGGGTCTAAATACTAGCAGCACGCAAGCTTGCGGCCATGAAATTGTCTTATACCGGTTTGTTCAGCAATAGTCCGATAGTTGGCATCGGTAACACTACCGCCGCATAAAATACTTATTTTTCCGTTAGCCAGCGCACGTTCGTTTAAATGTTTAAGGTGTTCAATGTTATCTTCTGCGCTGTGGATTCCGCCTTTTGTTAAAATCCGCGTAAAACCCATTTCTGCAAGCATGTCAATAGCATCTAGCTGTTCATTTTGAGTTAATTCATCAAATGCCATGTGAAATATTTTTTCTTTGCTGCCGGCTGCTAGGCATAACTCGCGCACTACACCGGCATCAATCTTGCCGTCTTTAGTTAAAAACCCAAAAACAAACCCACTGATACCGGTTTTTCCAAAATCATTCATTTGTGTTTTAAGCAATGTGATGTTGCCGTGAATGTTAAAATCTTCTGTTGCCCTAATCATTATCGCAACATTCAGCTTTTGTGCAAGGGCATACTCCACCGCTTGCGGCAGTGGAGTAAAACCCCCTACATCAAGACGTGAACAAAGTTCTATACGATCTGCGCCGGAGTGCACAGCAGCATCAATTTCTTCTTTTGTCTCAACGCAAGCTTCGCGTAGAATTTGTTCTTTCATAATTTTACTCTTTTAATAAACGATTTACTTCGTCAGCTACAAACTGAACTTTTGTTCCTATAACAATTTGCACAGATGTTTTTCCGGGGCGGATAATTCCCGATACTCCTGAAGACTTAATTTTTTTCTCGTTTACCAGTGCGGTATCTTTTACTTCAGTTCGCAAACGTGTTGCACAGTACTCAACTGAGGCAATGTTATCCTTGCCGCCTAAGCCTTCTATACAAATTGCAGCAATCTGTGCAAAATTTCCACTACCTTTTAAAACAACTTTTTTCTCGCTTTCGTCAGCATCTTCATCATCTTCCCGTCCGGGTGTTTTAAAGTTGAATTTGGTAATTAGGATGCGGAACACTGTGTAGTATACAACTGCATAAACTGCACCAATTGGCAGCATAAAAAGCGGATTAACAGCCATTGGCGCTTTAAAACTTAGGAACCAATCGATGAAACCTGCACTAAAGTTAAAGCCGCAACGCACCGGCAATAATGTTGTTACTGCCAAAGAAATACCTGTAAGAATTGCATGCACTAAATATAGAGGAGGGGCTAAGAACATAAATGAAAATTCAATCGGCTCTGTGATACCTACAAAGAATGCCGAAAGCCCTGCAGATAATAAAAGTCCGGCTACAATTTTTTGATTTTTTGTTTTTGCGCAATGATACATAGCAAGACATGCAGCAGGAAGACCGAACATCATTACAGGGAAGAAGCCTGTCATATACATACCTGTTTGTCCTACTATGCCGCCTTCAACCCCGCCATGGGATGCGCTGTATGCAGCAGCCGAAGTCCAGAATTTGCCAAGATCATTTATACCGGCAACGTCAAACCAGAAAACACTGTTAAGTGCATGATGAAGTCCAACCGGAATTAAAAGGCGGTTCAAGAAACCGTAGATACCTGCACCTACAGGTCCTGCTGATACAATTGCTTCGCCGAATGTAATGAGTCCTCCGTAAACAAGAGGCCATAAAATAGCAAGAATTATAACCGCGACGAGTGTAACACCCGCTGTAACAATTGCTACACAACGTCGTCCGCTAAAGAATGAAAGTGCATCGGGTAACTGTGTTTTGGAAAACTTGTTGTAACAAGTAGCACCTATAAGACCGGAAATAATACCGATAAATTGATTGTTCAATTTGCCGAATGCAGCCGGAACATTTTCAATAGGAATATGCGTAAACATACTGAATGCTGCAGGCGAGAGCATAGTCTGCAACATAAGCCACGAAATAAGAGCGGCAAGACCGGCAGTTCCTTCGCCGTCTCTTGACATACCAACGCCGACACCGATAGCAAACAAAATCGCCATATTGTCTATAATCGCGCCGCCTGCCTTGATAAGGAAACCGGCAACAACACTGTTGGCACCCCAGCCTGTAGGGTCAATCCAATAACCAATACCCATCAAAATTGCCGCTACCGGCAAACACGCCACGGGCAGCATCAAGCTTTTCCCTAGTTTCTGTAAATACTTCATCATAATTAATTTCCTCCGTAAAAATATTTTTTGCTTTAATTTGTTTAGAACTTAAAGCGCTTTTTTTAGTGCCTCTGCTTTATCTGTACTTTCCCATGGGAATTCTTTTCTGCCAAAGTGACCGTAAGATGCTGTATGCTGATAGATTGGGCGGCGTAAATCTAACATTTTTATTATGCCTGCGGGCGTCAAGTCAAAAACCTTAGATACGGCTTTTTCTATTTTGCTTTCGTCTGTTTCTGCTGTGCCGAATGTGTCTACCATAACGGAAACAGGGAAAGGAACGCCTATAGCGTAAGCCAACTCTACTTCGCAACGTGTAGCCAGCTTTGATGCTACAATATTTTTTGCAACATAACGTGCTGCGTAGGCTGCAGAGCGGTCAACCTTTGTGGGGTCTTTGCCGGAGAAAGCTCCGCCGCCGTGTCTGCCCATACCGCCGTAAGTATCAACAATGATTTTGCGTCCTGTTAAACCGGTGTCGCCGAATGGCCCGCCGACTACAAAGCGTCCTGTCGGGTTGATGTAGTATTTTGTGGATCCGTCTAAAAGTCCTGTTGGTTCCAAAACTGGTTTTATAATTTTATTGATAATAGTATCTTTAATTTCAGTATATGAAACATCAGGATCGTGCTGGTGCGAAACTACAACAGCATCTATGCGTATCGGTTTATGACCTTCGTATTCAATAGTAACTTGGCTTTTAGCGTCAGGACGCAGCCATTTGATAGCCTTGTTTTTACGCAACTGCGATGCGCTCAATAGTATTTTGTGGGCAAGCATAATAGGCAGCGGCATCAATTCTTCCGTTTCGTTACATGCAAACCCGAACATCATACCTTGGTCGCCTGCACCTTGTTGACCTTTAAATTCTTCAAGACCCGTGCCGGAGACGCCCTGCGAAATATCCGGCGATTGGCTGTGAATCATATTCAACACCGCCATAGACTGAAAATCTAGTCCATAATCAGGGTCTGTATAACCTATGCCTTCTGCCACGTCGCGGACAACTTGCTGAACATCAACAAATGTTTTTGTTGTAAGCTCGCCGCCCACCAACACTAACGAAGTTGAGGCAAAAGTTTCGCAAGCAACTCGGCTTTGCGGATCATCTTTTAAGCATGCATCAAGAATCGCATCTGAAACCTGATCGCACAATTTATCGGGGTGCCCCTCACCTACCGACTCTGAAGTAAAAAAATAACGTCTGTTTTCCATAAAAAAACTCCTTAAGTTAAGTATGAATTATAAAATAAGGCGTTTCAAGGGATAGCGTCATGGCGCTGAAGCCATTTTACGTTGGATTTCGGCAACTTTTTCAGGGTTCATAGTCATAAGCCAAACAGAAGATAGCGACGCACCGCCTTCTTTTTCAGCAATTTGATCCACTTTGCGCAGAATTTTTATTACATCAAGATCGTCCATGCGCTCCAAAATTGCAACGGCATTTGCAGGCGGCATACTGTTAAGGTAGCGGGCATTTGTTTCCAAGTTTCTGTCGATTGATTCTGCTTCGTTTGCAAGTGCATCCATTGTGCCTTCAAGCTGTTCCAGTGCCTGTTGACGTGTTTCCAGCTCGGCTGCCATTTGTTCAATTTCATTTTTTTTGGCTTCTATTTCCAGAGAAATCTTGTCCATCTCCATCTGCCGCAGGTCAAGGGCTTCCAAGCGCACGGCAAGACGTTCAGCATCAAGATTGATGAACTCACCTTTTGATATTGACGGCTGGCTGCGTCCGCTAAGCCCCAATTTGTTATAAACAGGGGCTAGAAAGGTCTTTATGTCAATTACATTTAAGTAATCAAACCAAACAAGCCCGCCTGCAACTACAATGATTATCAATAAGAGTAAAAAAACTGATCTGCCGACATTGCTGCTTGCCATTATGTCCGCCGCACCTCAAACAGAGGCTGTCCGTATTCTACAAGATCGCCCGGTTGAACCTTGACTGCAATTATTTCGCAGTCGAATTCAGCAAGGAGTCTGTTCATCATTTTCATTGCTTCCAGTATGCACAGCGTATCACCGGCTTTTACTTTGGAGCCGCTCTTTACAAATGAGGGTGCATCTGGTTCAGGTGATGCATAAAATGCTGCCACGATTGGGCTTTTTATAAAATCTACCCCTTCGCTCTCTCCGGCAGGTTCCGTTACGGTTGCCGGAATCGACAAGCCCGCAGTCTTTGATTTGGCGTGGGTTTC
>BTID01000174.1:0-15651 GCA_036245275.1 Termitinemataceae bacterium | reverse complement strand
GCTTTTACGTTCAACCAAAACTGAAAAGAAATTAAGCGTTAAGCGAAAACAATTCAAGGCTGCTCTCGCAGAGGATTTTTTATCTGATATTCTTTTTGGGCAAAAAAGTTAAATGCTTTTGCCCTGAATACCGCGCATTGACATACCGTGCGACAGTTCCGCAGGAGCCTGAAAAAAGCGGATTTAGTTTTGCAGGCTGGCATCTGCAAGATAGCGTAGCTTCACCTGAGTTCACATCATCAACAGTTGTTAAATCAAATATGATCGTCTATGCTAGCGCAGATGACGGTGACAAAATCGTAAGTGCCAAATGGACAGGAAAAACATACACAGTGCATTTTATGGTAGGCGAAGGGGGCAGCGAACATGCCAGTGCCAGTGTAACATATCCGCAAAATACGGTTACGTTGCCAGCAACAATGCCGACCAAAGAAAATTGCTACAACGACGGTTTTTGGTACAATGGCGAGGACCGGTTTACAAATCAAACTATTGTAACAGGCAATACTAATGTCTACCCAAAATGGATAACTGCGATAATGGCTCTAACAAGTCTTAGCGCAAAATACGGCAGCCTAAGCGCAAATCTTAATCAAATTTCCAATACTGCCTACACTTGCTCTCTGCCCTCTTTTGTTGAATCGGTCGTTGTCCAAGCGATAGGCGAAGGACCGCAGGGTTCAACTGTAACTTTTGATCCTCCTGATAAAACGATTAGCTCTTGGGGTATTGGTGACAATAAAACTGTTACGATTACTATTCACTCAGGATTAGATTCAACTACAAAAGTTTACACTGTTACATTTGAAAAAAGGTCTGAAGTTGAGACACAAATGGCAAGCGGCGGCACAGTAACTTTTTTAAAAAACGGAACAGGAACAATCGCAACATGGGATGAGTTGCATACATTTACAACAAATGGGACACTTGCTTTTGATGAAGCCGTAAACATAACAAACGCCCGCGCTCTAATTGTAGGCGGCGGTGGTGGAAGCGGTGTATCTGCAAACGGTGGAAGCTCAGGGGGCGGCGGTGGAGGCGGATTTATCGACCAAGCCATTCCTTTAAGCGGCAGTAGCTCATTTCCTGTCGTAGTAGGCTCTGGCGGGGCAGCCGGGTGGGCAGCGGTTGCTGTTCCTGACGACAGAAGAGGCAAAAACGGCTCTAATTCATCGGTAGCGGGAGTTACTGCGTATGGAGGCGGCGGAGGCAGTTATGTCTTTGCCGGCAATGGCGGCACCGGTAGAAATGGGGCATCAGGGGGCGGCGGTGCCGGAGGTGGTGCTGCCGCATACGGCAGCCAGGGTACTAATGGTGCAAGCAGCAATAGTAAAGACTATTCGGCGGGCGGCGGCGGTGGAGCTGGAAGTGCGGGAACAGCAGCAGATGATCATCACAGAGGCGGTGCAGGCGGCAAGGGCAAGCAAAGCGATATTCTTGGCAATGCCGGCACAACATGGTATGCAGGCGGCGGCAGTGCGGGATACGGGCAAAACGGTGCTACAGGCACAGCTATCAATGGTGCTACCGCATCGGGTGCTACAGTCACACCAAACACAGGTGCCGGGGCTTCCGGAGTGTACAGCACCGCAGCTGCAGTGAATGACGGTGCCAACGGTAAAGCTGGTGCATCGGGCATCGTAATCGTCCGCTTTCAATACAGCGAATAGTATTTTTACCGATATTCTACACTGACTTACGAAATAACCGTAAGTCAGTGTATTTAAGAAGTTCGTTTGTGAATGTGGTCAGACCGCTCTTGGCACAATGCTTTTATCACGGCGACATCACTTTCTATAGCAGAGAATCTGTCGTTAAGAGCATTAATTGCTGTGGTAAATTTGCTGTCAAGCGCATTAATTGCAGCAGTAAATTTTTCGTCTTGAGATTTAATTTCTATTTTTAGTTCCTTGATGTCTTCGCTGTTGCGGCGTGTCGTGATCATTGTTGTTACAACATAAGATGCAGCGGGAACAAAACCGGCAATAATTGCTGTTAAATATACATCGTTCATTATAGCCTCCTAACAAGCGCAACCTAGTCTTAAGAGTACTGTTAATGCTAATATTTGTCTAGCCGTTTTTCCAGCCGCCAGCCATTGACGACAACTAAATATCTTAGTATATTAACCATAATAAAAAAGTATTTTATTGTTACGGGAGTATGTATGATTTTTAATACGTTAAAAGAAAAATTCAGGGGTGAGGGTATAGCTGCCCCTAAAGTAAGAGCCTCCATTCTGTTGCTGGCACTTTTGGTTGCGGCGGGCAGTTGTAAAATGGAGCTGGACGGTGCAAGCAGCTCAGAGGATACAAATTCAGGCGGCGCAGTTGTTGTCTGGACTGTAACATTCGAGCCGCAAGGCGGCAATTTTGACGGCAGTGAAGACGCTGTCAGCAAGCAAACTAATTCAAAAAGCCGCATAAGCGTCCTGCCTCAGCCTGAAAAAGAGGGAGTAACTTTTGCCGGCTGGCACATAGAAGATAGCATAGATTCCCCTCAGTTTACGTCGGCTACGATTGTATCAAAAAATATGACTGTCTATGCCGCGTGGGCAAATGAAGTTAAAACGGTAACTTTTTGGACACTGAATGACGAGGGCGAACTAGAGGAGTTTTCGGAAACCCGTATTGCACCGCCGCAAACTACCGTAGTCTTGGAGGAGTCCCCGCTACGTGCCGGTTATGCGTTTGCAGGCTGGTATACGATTACGCAGCCGGACATATTGATCACAAACAAAGAAGATGCAGCGGCTGGCACTGCCGATGTTGAATACGATCGCATCATACCCACACAGAATCAATTTTTTATGGGTCATACGGTTGTCGTAAACGGAATGCAGATTTACGCCTTGTGGCAGGAGCGTCTTGAAGATGCCGTAATGATAACATTCGAGGCTTATCCGGGTAATGTTGTCAAAAATCTGTTTGCACTAGGCTTTCACGACTGGCGTATCCCCGACTCATCGACAATTCCTGCGACTGGCACAAGACCTCACTATAATCCGCAAGATTCAGGGACTTGGTTTTTGCCTGACGGCTCAGAGTTTACCAAGAATTCAAGCGAGGAAGATGCGGACGGCACTCAGTTTTTAAAAGAGGATGGTGATATTGTTCTTCATGCAAACTGGACGGGGAAAACATACACGGTAACATTTTATAAAAATGATGGGACGGCGGCAGTAGTGGAAACTAAGTCTGTCGTCTATCCGGAAACGCTTGATAGCGCAGAAATTCCCACTGCGGCGGCAGTTGGAGCTTGGGACAATGCTAGTATTCCAGGTCTTTTTACTACCGCCGGAAACTGGTACACAACGGATGACTGCACAAGCGGCACTGAATTTACAAGTGATACAACGATAGAAGGAAACGTATCGGTATATGTGCAGTGGACACAAACCGGCCGCGCATTGATTTTTGATACTGACGGCGGCACAACATCAACACCGGCAACGCAATATGCAGTAGAAGCCGATGATTGGAAAATAACACCTACTCCTGTTGCAAAGCCTAAAAAAGAGGGCAGCACAAATTATGTTTTTGCCGGCTGGTGGTATACGCCAAACGGAGGCGCAGAAACCGAAGTAACTGAAGCCACAGAAATTGAAGTTCCTGCAGAGGGCTTAACGGTAAGTGCCAGGTGGTATTCGCCAACGGACGGCTGGACATATAACTCCGGGACAGGCGGGATGTCAAAAACTGTTAGCTACAGTACAAGTGCGCAAACCTTTAGCGCTCCGGTAAACGGTTCGTATACGTTTGAGTTATGGGGAGCAAACGGCGGTTCAGCGGATCTTACTTCTGCGTCTACTGCTCATAATAAAGGAGATGGCGGCAAAGGCGGTTATACAAAGGGAACGCTTTCTCTTACAACCACAGACAGCCTCTATATTTTTACCGGCGGCAAGGGTGGAGATTGTTCCGGCACAACTGGTGCTTCAGGCGGATCTAATGGCGGCGGAAAAGGCGGCAATTATAAATCCGGCGAGAACCAATCAGGCGGTGGGGGTGGAGGAGGCGGCACCGACTTAAGAACCTCTAACACTGCTACTGCATGGGACACACGTATTTTGGTTGCAGGCGGCGGGGGCGGCGGCATAGGCGCTACCGGCACTGGCAACACTGGAAAATCAGGCGGAAAGGGCGGCGGTACATCCGGTGAAAAAGGCAGTGCAAGCGGGATAAATGGGGGAACTCAGAGCACTGGCAATGCCCTTGGCACCGGTGGAAACGGCACCAACGGAAATGATAACGGACATGTAGGACGCGGCGGCGGAGGCGGCGGCTACTATGGCGGATATGGCGGCGGCAGTGCTAACAACTCAAGCGGCGCAGGCGGCTCAGGCTATATAGGCGGCATAGACGGCAAAACCGTAACAGACGGTTTAACAGCTACGTCAGGCGCAACCGGCTTTGAATCATCACCGGTAACAACTGGTCAAGGTCATGTTAGGGTAACATACACACCGTAAAACAGCACCCTCTTACTTGCAAACAGCTCTAAAAAGATTCGAATTTTAGAGCTGTTTAATAAGGGCTGTTTAATAAGTTTAAAAAACTCTTGATAAATTGTAGGTTATATATTACAATTAAAGTGTGATATGCAAAACAAGAACTTTTGAAAAATGGCTCAAAAAACTTAAAGATACAAATGCAAAAGCTCGTATTCTTACACGAATCGATCGTCTTGTGGAAGGAAACCCCGGCGACCACCGTTTTTTGGGTGATATTTCAGAATTGCGTATCGATTATGGACCCGGTTATCGTGTTTATTACAAAGATACCGGGAAAGAAATTATTATCCTGCTCTGCGGCGGCGATAAGTCCACACAGCAAACCGATATTGACGCAGCTAGGAATATAGCCGCTAATTATAATAATGACAAGGAAAATTAAATGGAAAAAATTACAGAATGGGACACCGCCGATTTTATCGAAACAAAAGAAGATATTATCGCATATCTTGAGGCAGCTTTTGCCGAAAATGATACTGTTTTTCTTTTAAAGGCAATTGGAAACATTGCCCGATCTAAAGGTATGGCACAGCTTGCCAAAGAATTGAACCTAAGCCGTGAAGGTCTATATGATAGTTTCTCATCTAAGGGCAACCCTTCTTTTTCAACGGTTGTAAAAGTACTTGATAATCTAGGCTTTAGACTAGACATAAAATATAAAAAGGCTTCGTAAAATATAACCATGTTTAAGTTGGAGGATACAATGCCGATACAAAAAATAAATGGCGAAGATATTGCATGGCAGAAAATGCCGGACGGGTCATTAAAAATCTATAAAGTTGAATTGCACGAAATGGCTAATGTTCCTTCTGAATATGTTGGTGCGATACTAAAATATGAACTCGACCCAAATACACCTAAAGATCCAATTTTAATAACCTAAGGGTACATGAAAGCGGCCAGCGAGAGTCGGACTCGCGTCTCCAGCTTGGGAAGCTGGGATAATACCGTTATATGATAGCCGCAAAATAATATTATCCGGATCACACTTATCCAGATCATTCTTTACACATCATTATATAATCTTGCAAGTATCGTTGCAAGAGTGTAAAATTGAGGTATGAACTTTTCAATAGCAGTAGTCGCTGGTGACGGCATTGGTCCGGAAGTTACATCCGCAGCGCAGGAAGCCTTGGAACTAATAGGCGATAAATTCGGGCATATTTTTAATTTTGTTGAATTGGAGGCGGGCGGCTGCGCAATAGATTCGTGCGGCAAGCCCTTACCGGAATCGACTTTGGAGGCTGCAAAAAATTGCGATGCCTTGCTTTTGGGTGCGGTTGGCGGGCCAAAGTGGGAAGGTGTAGCCGGGGACATGCGTCCTGAGCGTGCCCTTTTAGGACTGCGTGCGGGGCTTGGTGTGTTTGCAAACCTGCGTCCGGCATCGTTGCTACCTCAATTGCGCGAGGCTTGCCCATTAAAGGATGAAGTGTTGATCGAAAGTCATCCTGAACACAAACCGACATTTGACCTTATAATAGTTCGTGAGCTTACAGGGGGCATCTATTTTGGAAAGCATGGCAGGGACGGCGATGGCAAGACTCCTGATTCGTCCGCTTTCGATACTGAACGCTATAGCCGTGCCGAAATTGAGCGTATTTTAAAAGTAGGCTACGATACTGCCGCTAAAAGACGCGGAAAACTTTGCGTAGTGGACAAGGCAAATGTGCTTGAATCATCACGTTATTGGCGCGAAATAGCAGGCGAGATGAGCAGTAAATATCCAAAAATCGAAACTTCATACTTGTATGTTGATAACTGTTCTATGCAGCTTGTTCGTGCGCCGGGTCAGTTTGACGTAATCGTTACATCAAATATTTTTGGAGACATCCTTTCTGACGAGGCATCGGTGCTTTCCGGTTCTATCGGTATGCTCGCTTCTGCAAGTATAGGTGATATTCCGGCGGGCTCAAAGTATCCTGCGGGTATGTACGAACCTATTCACGGCTCTGCACCGGATATTGCAGGTAAAGACTTGGCAAACCCGCTTGCCGCGATTTTGTCTGCTGCGATGATGTTGCGGCATTCATTCAGTTTGGAAAAAGAAGCACGCACAATAGAAGATGCTGTCAATTCGGTGCTTGACAAAGGATTGCGCACAAAAGACATCGCAAGCCGTATCGGCAGCAGCAATGAAAAAATCGTAGGCACAAAATTTATGAGCGGCTCTGTTATGGAAGCTATACAGAAATCGTAACCCTGTTTGCGTTTAGCAACTCCCATTCTGTATTTAACTTTTCTATTTGCGCTTCCACATTGGTGAGTTTTTCTTTGTGAATGCGGACAGCATCTCCTTTTGAATAGACTTCCGGTGTGGAAAGCGCTGCCTCTATGTTTTGCTTTTCTGTTTCAAGGTCTTCTATTTTTTTTATAATATATGATTCTGAATTTTTAAATTTGCGGATTTCTGCTTGCAGTTTTTTATTTTGTTCCCGCTGTTCTTTTGAGTTTGTATTTTCTACCTTTTGAACTGTAGATATTGCAGATATTGCAGTCTGTGATTTAGGAACTTCTGAGGAATGATCGTTTTCGTTTTTGTTTTCGGTCTCGTTTGCAACTTTTTCTAAATAGTATGCATAGTTTCCGTAAAATATACGATGCATGCCTTGTTTTAATTCAAGAGTTTTAGCAGCAAGTGCGTCCATAAAATAGCGGTCGTGCGAAACAAATATAATTGTGCCGGAATAATTTTGCAACGCCTCCTGTAAAATATCTTTTGAATCAAGATCAAGGTGATTTGTAGGCTCATCCAAAACAAGCATGTTTACAGGCTTTAAAAGCATCTTTAGCAGGGCCAGACGGCTTTTTTCACCTCCGGAAAGCACATCAAGAATTTTGTAAACATCATCGCCTCTAAAAAGAAACGCACCCAGCATATCACGTACTTTAGGCAGCAATTCTGTAGGTGTGTCCTGTTCAATAAATTCCAAAACAGAAATTGTGCCGCGTACACTTTCTGATGCCTCCTGCGTAAAATATGCAATTTTAATTCCTGCGCCCAAAATTATTTTCCCGTTATACGCAGTATCTTCTCCTGCAATAATGCGCAGCAAACTTGATTTACCGGCACCGTTTGCACCTGCAACTAAAAGTTTTTCGCCGCTTTCGATAGTGATACTTAAATCTTGTATAACATGATTTTCGCCGTAACTCTTACAAATATTTTCCAATGTAAGTGCAATCTTACCGCTGTGAATAGGCGGCGGCAAACGGATCGCAATTTTTTTTAGCGATTCCGGTATTTCGATACGTTCCATCTTTTCAAGTTTTTTTACGCGCTCTTGAACCATTGCAGCCTTGCTAGCCTTGTATCTAAACCGCCTGATAAGGTCTTCTGACTTTGCTATCTCTTCCTGCTGTGTTTTATATCTTTCGATAAGAGTTTGCATCTCTTGTGCGCGTACCGCTTGATACTTGCTGTAGTTACCGGCATATTTTTTTAAGTTACCTGCAACCAATTCATATACTTCGTTTACAGTGCTGTCTAAAAAATATTTATCGTGCGACACTAAAAGATATGCACCATCAAAAGCGCACAGCCATTTGGTAAGGAATTCACGCGCTTCAATATCAAGATAGTTTGTAGGCTCGTCAAGCAAAAGTATGTCGGGCTTTTCTAAAATCAATTTGGCAAGCGCAATACGCATTTGCCAACCGCCTGAAAATTCCTGTGCATTACGCATTAGATCAGATTCTTTAAAACCAAGTCCTTTAAAAACCAGTGTGATATTTTTTTCGCGTAAATTGTATCCTGAATTTTCTACACGCTCATTTAGATCATGTAACTCGGCAAGCATAGCTTTTGTTTTTGAATCATCATCAAAACTGTTAGCCAAATCGTTTTCGATTTTTGTACAACGCTGCAGCATTTTTTTTGTTTCTAAAAATGCCAGCTCTGCTTCTTCGCGCAACGTTCTACCTTTGTGAACAATTCCCGACTGCGGCAAATATGAAACATGGCAGCCCTTTTCAATTGCACAATCACCACTGTCTGCCTTAATAATACCGGCTAGGATTTTCATGAAAGTTGTCTTGCCGGAACCGTTCGCACCGCACAATGCCGCCCGAGTTCCGTCCTTTAAAAAAAATGAAGCGTTTTTAATAATATCGCGCTCGCCAAATGCCAACGATACGCCTGTAAATTGTATGAATGCCATAATTGTTATTCGATTTGTTTTTTTTATTTTAACTGTTCATAAAAGATCAACTCGCGATCCGGAAAAAGTTTAGGATGAAAGATAGCGATTATGTCTGCAAACTTTTCGTCAATCTTTGCACTATTCATATAGTATCCGCGTGATAGTACATAAATCCTATCGTTTTTATACGCTTTTAATTCTGCAAAAAATGGATTTTCATTAAGTAGTGCTTTTTTATTTGGAACATAAGTGATCATCGAAGAGTACATAAGTATATCGGCTTCGATTGCCTTGTTAACAAATTCTTCCATGCCTATACGCACTTGACCTTTGCTGTGCAGATCAGAAATATAATATTTTCCGGCTGCTTTTTTATACTCCAGTGCCGTAGGTGCATTCGATCCTTGCGTCCAAACAACACCGTTATAAAAACTTGCATAAGCAACTGTAGGATATTCATCCTGTGAAATATCATTTGTCATTGCAAGAAGATCTTCTATGTGTTTTACTTTTTGTTCAAAAATAATATCGGCTTCTTCATCTTTGTTGTAGAACGCCGCAATAAATTTTAACCATTCGATACAACCATAATTTGAATCTTCCATCCACTCTGCAGTTACTGTATACGGCAGTCTTGCTGCATTAAACTGACCTATAATATCACCTTTTCCCATATTCACAGTTCCTGAAAAAATCATATCCGGTTTAAGTTTGATAACCGGCTCCACATTGATTGAAGTGCCTTCGTTTTGCGGTAAATACAAAATACGATTGCTTTTTAAACCTTCTGCAATTACAGGAATTGTCCATTCTGATTCATCTATTGTTACTGCGGCAACACTATTTAAAAGTGTTGCATCTTCCAATGCATCTAAAAAACCAACCTGCGTTGTGTACATATAAAAACAAATTTCTAGCGGTGTCCGCACCAACTGCGCATCATCAAAACCTTTTGGTACATCCTGATCGTGCGGTACCAATAGCATTTTTTTTTCCGTCATAATCTGTAACAAGTTTGATATGATCTTGCATATAATCGATCTTAAAATATTTTGCATACTTAATTGATAAATTACCGTCTGATTGGATTTCTGTTTTTGTTATTTTATCATTTTTATTACAGCTATAAAAAAAACAAACTGATATGCCAAGCGCAACACAAATACAAATTTTTTTTATATTCATAAATTGATATTACAATATGCCGGTGTTTTGCACAAGCGTACTATTGCATAGCATGTTGAAGTGCGCAATGTTAATCGAATGTAACGTTAATCGAAAAACTTTTTATGCAAAGCCTGCACTACTTGTTTTGCTTGACTTTCTTCTACAATAAAACTGATGTTTACTTTGCTGGCACCTTGCGAGATCATTTGAATTTTAATATCAAGTTTGGCACAGACAGAAGATATTTTTTCTAAAAGCTGCGGCGGCTTTTCAAGATTACCTACGACTGTAACGATTGCTTTTTTATTTTTTATTTCAACTCCGGCAATGCGCGAAAGTTCTTCCGCCGCCGCTGTTAAATCATAAACAGAATCCAGTGTTATAGAAACAGAAACTTCGCTTGTGGCAACCATATCAACAGAAATACCATAGCGGGCAAAAATCGCAAACACCTCCGCCAAAAAACCATGCTGACCTAGCATACGGCTGGAAACAATATGAACAAGTGTAACATTTGATCGCGTTGTTACAGAGCGGACAAAGTTGCCGGTAAAAGGCACCGTTTTTGTAATGATGCTGCCGGGCGACTCCGGATTATATGAATTTTTTACGCGGACAATGGTGCCTGTTTTTATGCAAGGCTGCATTGCGCGGGGATGCAAAACTTGTGCGCCGTAATATGCAAGCTCTGCGGCTTCCTCATAGCTTACTGCATCTACAGTATGCGCATTCGGCACAATACGCGGGTCTGCACTTAAAATGCCGTCAACATCCTTCCAAACCTGCACTTCCTCCGCCATGCAAAAAGCCGCAATCATTGTAGCACTTAAATCAGAGCCGCCGCGTCCTAGTGTTGTAATAATGCCGCCGGAATCCTTTGCAATAAAGCCGGTAACAACAGGAACAACTCCGTTTTCTACAAGCGGCAAGATTTTTTGCGGTATAAGTTTAGAGCTTTCAGGCAGAATTTCTGCATTTGAGGCATTGGAGTCGGAAATAAAACCGGCATCCCAAGCATCAAGCGGCAGAGCATTAATCCCGCATTCCTTAAAATACAAAGCGGCAAGCCGGACAGAAAGCCTTTCGCCAAACGAAACAAGGTAGTCCTTAGTCCTTCCGGTAAGCTCTTTTGTTAGCGAAATACCTGTCAACAGGCTTCCAAGTTCCTTCAAAAGCGGAGCTATAATGGGCATACCGCTCTGTGCAAGTCCAAGCTCTGTAAGGCAGCTTATATGATTTTCTGTTAATTTTTCTATTGATTTTTCTACGCCGGCGGCACCGATTTTTAATGCATCGTCTGCTGCCTGCAAAAGGTGATCCGTTGTGTCGCCCATTGCAGAAAGCACCAAAACAGGTTTTAATGAAAGTCTGGAATGAATAATCTTTTCTATCGACCGCAGCCGCTGCGCATTTGCTACCGAGCTGCCGCCGAATTTCATTACAATCATTTTGTGCTAATGCGTAAACTGCAACTGCTTACATTGCAACAGTTAACTATTTTGCTGAAACTTTGCGTTTTATAAAGTCGCTTTTTAAGCAACGGGCGCAAATTTTTACCGTAAGTGTTGTTCCGTCAATCTCTGTTTTGATTTTTTTAAGATTGGGCTTCCATGTGCGGCGTGTTTTATTCATAGCGTGGCTAACTTTATTTCCTGTTACGGTGCCTTTACCGCAAATATCGCATCTGTGTGACATAACATTCCTTCCTTACCATTCGGTTTACGTTTACCCGCATCTAACGAGCATTTATATAATTGTATCAAAAACCAAAATCTGTTGCAATGGGACGTCAATATGCATGTCAATATGCAGAATTTTTATGGAGCAACTTTTTTTTGGATAAAAAAACATTTATACTATACAGTATGCCTGTACTGTCATTTGCCTTAAATTTATTTGCTAAAATTAAGATTTATGCCCTAGTAGGAGCAAGCGGAACAGGGAAAAGCTATCAGGCAAAATTTGTAGCAAAAAAATACAAAATTGATTTTTTAATTGATGATGGATTGCTTATCCGCAACAATAAAATCGCGGCAGGTTGCTCTGCAAAAGAAGAAAAGACATTTATGGCGGCGGTTAAGGCCGCACTGTTTGACGAAAAAATCCGCCGTGACGAGATTGCCCGCAAATTGCACGAAGAAAAATTCAAGCGCCTTCTTATAATAGGCACCTCCGACAAAATGGTAAATAAGATCGCGGCGCGTTTACAATTACCGCCGCCATGCAAAATAATAAAAATCGAAGACTTTGCATCTCAAAAAGATATAGAGAATGCGATCCGTATGCGCCGTGTAGAAGGCAAACATATCATTCCTGTTCCGTCAGTCGAAATAAAAAAATCCTATCCCCACATTTTTCATTCGGCAGTTGCTATTTTTAAACCTTCAAGGACATTCGTTCCGATTGCTCCTGTGCCTGTTGTACAGGAAAAGTCGCTCGTCCGCCCTGCATATTCAAAACTCGAAAAACTGATTATATCAAAGAAGACACTTAATCTTATGGTTTTAAATTGTATCAACGAATACGACAGCCGCATCGTCCTAAAAAAGTTTGTCACGAAGGATTGCGAAACCGGTTACAAATTTGCTCTAACGCTAGACATCCCGTTTGGAACTCAGTTGGAAAAAAATATCCTGGAGCTTAGGCAATACATTACAGAAAACATAGAAAAATATACCGGCATTTTAATTGAAGAAGTGAACATCATCATAGACAAGATTATCGAAATGGCTTAGGCAGTGCCAAGAAACAAAAATCCTACGGCTCGAATAACATTGGTGACTGGCACTTTGGAAGAATAACATTGGTGACTGGCACCAATTTGATCGGTGACTGGCACCAATTTGATCGGTGACTGGCACCAATTTGATCGGTGACTGGCACTTTGGAATTGGTGACTGGCACCGATCTTACTAGTACGGTTTTACCGCTCTGCTTCCATTGCGTTGATTGCGGCAACATAAGCTTTTATGGCTGATTCTATGATGTTTGTTGATACGCCGCGTCCGTTCCACTGTTTACCTTTGTATGATACCTTTACCATTGCCTCGCCCTGCGCGTCTGCATCGCCTGAGATTGCTCCCATTTCAAATTTTTCCAAAGCAACATCTTTACCGGTTAGGTTATTGATTGCACTGAATGCGGCATCAATACAGCCGTTGCCAAAGTGAACTGCCTCGCGCATTCCGCCGTCAGGGGCTTCCAGACGTATCGCACTTGTTGAAGTTACTGATGATCCCGCATTGATTACCCAGCGGTCAAGTTTCCAAGTTTCTACCTCGCAACTCTTATTGCCGGAAATTAAAGCCTCTATGTCGCGTTCTGTAACAGTTTTTTTGCTGTCTGCCAAATTTTTAAACCGCTCAAATGCGGTGTTCATATCACGCTCGTCTAATTCGTATCCAAGCTCTTTTATTTTTTCTGAAAATGCATGTTTTCCGGAATGTTTGCCTAAAACAAGATCTTTTTTACTTATGCCTACAGATTCCGGTGTCATTATTTCGTATGTTTCGCGGTTTGCCAACATTCCATGCTGATGAATTCCTGCCTCGTGAGCAAAGGCATTTTCGCCTACAATTGCCTTGTTTGGCTGAACTTTAACCCCTGTTACCTGAGTAATAAGGCGGCTTGCCGGATAAAGCTGAGTTGTGTCAATTCTGGTATCCGCACCAAAATAATCTTTGCGGACGCGCAACGCCATAACAATTTCTTCCAGCGACGCATTGCCGGCGCGTTCCCCTATTCCGTTGATAGTACACTCAGCCTGCTGTGCGCCTGAGGCAATCGCTGCAAGGCTGTTTGCAACTGCAAGACCTAAATCGTTATGGCAGTGAACGGAAAGCCTTGCCTTTTCCATATTCGGTGTATGCTCAATAATATAACGCACACGCTTTCCGAATTCATCAGGAATAGCATAACCTACAGTATCAGGAAAGTTGACTGTGCAGGCACCCGCGCTAATCACCGCACCAAAAACTTTGCATACAAAATCCGGATCGCTGCGGAATGCATCCTCTGCGGAAAATTCTATATCCTTGCAAAATTTTTTTGCATAGCGTACAGCGGCTACAGCCTGCTCTAAAACTTGATCCGGTGTCATCTTTAATTTGTATTCCATATGGACGGGGCTTGTTGCCAAAAAAATATGCACGCGCGCCGCTTCTGCCTTTTGCAGGGCTTCGCGGGCGGCATCAATATCTGCTTCGCGGGCACGGCAAAGACCGGCAACGCTTGAAGTTTTAACTATCTGAGCTATATTCCGTACAGATTCTAAATCGCCGGAACTGGATGCGGGGAATCCCGCCTCAATAATATCAACACCAAGCCGCTCAAGACGCTTTGCAACTTCGATCTTTTCTTGAACATTCATAGAGCATCCCGGAGACTGCTCGCCGTCTCTTAAAGTTGTATCAAAAATTTTTACAAGCTTATCAGCCATTTTATACCTCTTATTTTTTATTCAGCATATCATATAACAAGATATAATTTAAGTGCTGTTTTAGAGCGCTTAAATTGGGTGCAACAAAAAATAAAAATCCCCGCTTGAGCCTACAAAGACAAAAGTGGACATTTCTATTGGTTGTTGACAAGTTGACAAATTTTCTCTTGCCATATTGAAATTCTGGGTATAAAATGTAAGTAAGGTTTGAAATTTACATTCGGCAAAGAATGCACCGACGACCAAAAACATTATATTTTTTTATGGAGGTTTTCATGTCTGAAAAAATTGATTTTCCCAAAGAGCTTCTTTCATTTATTGATGAATGGAAGGTCAAACAGGGCAGCCTGATTATGATTCTGCACAGAACGCAAGAAACATTCGGTTACATTTCCCGTCCGGCGGCGGAGAAACTCGCAGAGTTAACCGGAATACCGCTTGCGCGTATTTACGGTGTCGTGTCATTCTATCACTTTTTCAAAACAACTAAGCCAGGCAAGAACAAAGTTTCAGTGTGTCTGGGCACTGCTTGTTACCTGAAAGGCGGCGGCGACATTATCGAAGATGCGCGTAAAATGCTGGGTATTGCACCCGGTGCGGTTACCGAAGATGGACTTTTTTCCATTGATGAGGTGCGTTGTGTAGGTTGTTGCGGTTTGGCCCCGGTTATGACTATAGGTAGCGAAACCTATGGAAAGATAACTAAGGATCAGCTCGGCGGGATTTTTGATAAATACCGTAAATAAAAGGAGAAATACATGTCAAAATTAACGAAAGATTCCTTAAATGAGCTTCGCGAAGCCAAAAAAAAGGAATTTAGAAAATGCGAGTACACCTGTCTTGTCTGCGGCGGTACAGCTTGTCAGTCAAACAAGGGCGAGGAAATCTATCAGGATTTAATTGCCGAAGCTAAAAAACAGGGTGTAAGTGATAAGATTCAGGTTGTAAAAACAGGCTGTTTCGGTTTCTGCGAGAAGGGACCTATCGTCAAAGTAATAAAGGGCGAGCATGTTTCATTCTACGTGGAAGTAAAACCCGAAGATGCGGCAGAGATTGTTTCAAGCCAAATCAAGGGCGGAAAAGAGGTTGAAAGGCTTCTTTACAAAGATCCTAGCGTAAAAGATCATAAGTCAGGTGCCGGAGAGGGCAACATTAGGTTCTACCAAAAACAGATTCGCGTTGTGCTTCGTAATTGCGGCACTATCAATCCGGAAGATATAACCGAATATATAGCCAACGATGGTTATGTTGCGCTGGAAAAGGCACTGTTTCAATGGAAACCCGAAGACATCATCAATGAGCTAAAAACATCAGGCTTGCGCGGGCGCGGAGGTGCTGGTTTCCCTACATGGATGAAGTGGGATACCACAAGCAAATCACAAGGTGATGTAAAA
>BTID01000173.1:0-16142 GCA_036245275.1 Termitinemataceae bacterium | reverse complement strand
AAGTAAGGTGGTAATTTACCGAAAATGTTAGTGAATTATGTTTGTTCTTGAGACACTTTGGACAAGAACTTTTCTCTAAAGATACACTACCTACATGCCGAGTGTGTGTGTGTGTGTGTGTGTGTGTACGAATTCGACATATTCAGCCTGCTAGCGGGGGTACTCATACCTTGCGCTTTCTTGCAGAATGGGGAAATTGTTGTGTTGTTGCTAAATAATGTCATATTGATATTATAGGCATAACGTGGGGAAAAAAACAAGTGGCGGGGGGATTTAATAATCTTTTCTTTGCGCTGTGCGGTCTTGTGTTAAAAATATTTTAATGTGTTTTTGTTTTTTGCTGCTCACCCTTTAGTTATAGTGGAAAAGCATTTCTAAAAAATGTTATACTACTTAGAGGTGTCCTTACGTTAATTGTGGATTTAAAAGAGGTTTTAAAATGATAGTTGTTTTGCAAAAAGATATTTCCCCGCACGATAAAGAGATGATTCGTGCATATTTGCGCGACCACGGATATTCGGTACGCGATCAGGCTTTTGGTGAAAGTGATTTTTTAGGTGCGCTGGGTAAAGGTCATGCGGAAATTAGCGAGTTGAATCTCTTGCCGGGGGTGGAGAGGGTTTCTGCCACTTCTAAGCCTTATGAGCTGGCTTCGCGGGATACGCAGAATGAAGATACAATAGTTAGCGTGGGGGCAGTAAAAATAGGAGGGGCCAGGATTTGTGTTATAGCCGGTCCTTGCGCGATTGAAAGTAAAGAGCAGATTTTTGAAACGGCTGCCTGTGTGCGCGAATCCGGTGCTGTTATTTTACGCGGTGGAGCATTTAAACCGCGAACCAGTCCTTATGCTTTTCAAGGACTTGGAATGAAAGGCTTGGAATTCATGAAAGATGCAGGCGAAACCTACGGCATGCCTATTGTTACAGAAATTGTATCGCCTGAACTTGCCCTGCAAATGAAGGAACTAACAGACATCTTCCAGATAGGGGCTAGAAACATGCAAAATTTTGAGCTTCTTAAAAAGGTGGGAGCGCTGGGTAAGCCTGTTCTTTTAAAACGCGGTCCTTCTGCAACTATGGAAGAATGGTTGATGTCTGCAGAATATCTTTTGGCGTCCGGTACAAAAGATGTAATTCTTTGCGAGCGCGGCATCCGCACTTTTGAAACTTATACACGCAACACGCTGGATATATCTGCAGTACCTGTCGTAAAAGGTCTAACTCATCTGCCTGTAATTGTAGACCCAAGCCATGCTGTCGGCATTCGTGCAAAAATTGCACCTGCCGCTCTTGCCGCAGTCGCCGTTGGAGCGGACGGACTTGCAATAGAAGTACATCCCCGTCCGGACGAAGCTTTATCCGACGGCCCGCAAACACTTTACCCCGAACAATTTGAGCGGCTTATGCGCGATATAGAAGCGCTTGCACCGGTTGTGGGCAAAGAATTATTGCGTGTGCCGCGTCCTGATGTCTTAAACCGGCTAAATGATAAAATTGATGCGAATTGGGCACAAGCTGCGGCTCTTGTTTCCGAAAGGGTTGCATTTTCCGGCGAAAGCGGCGCATTTGCAGAACAAGCACTTATCCGCTCATTTGGCGAGGATGCACGAAGACTGCAAACCACATCGTTTACCGGCGTTTTCGATGCCGTTTTGGATGGTTCCGCAGCTTTTGGCGTAATCCCTGTAGAAAACAGTTTGGCAGGTTCTGTTCACGAAAACTATGATCTGTTTATGCGCTACCCTGATATTGCAATTACAGGAGAGCTAAAATTGCGCATTGTTCATTGCCTAATTGCCAACGAAAATGCAGATTTAAGTACAATAAAGATTGTCCGCAGCCACCCGCAAGGTTTTGCACAATGCGCGAGTTTTCTTGCCGGACACCCATCATGGAGGCTTGAAACATGGAATAACACGGCAACTGCAGTTTGTTCGATAACGGAAGAGCCGGATCAAAAAGCTGCATCTTCAATTGCTGCAATAGCCGGCGAAGCGGCAGCAAAAGCACAAGGCCTAAAAGTGCTAAAAACAGGCATAGAGACAAATCCGCAAAACTATACAAGGTTTGTAATTATTGCCAGACGGCAAGGTGATAAGGCACCTGTCCCGCCGGGAGTTTCGCATAACGTACCAAATAAAGCTTCTTTGGTATTTTCGATAAAAGACGAGCCGGGTTCACTGTATCAATGTTTAAAAACACTTAGCGAACATGGAATAAACCTTTCCAAATTGGAATCCCGCCCAATTTTAGGACAGCCATGGAGTTACCTGTTTTATATTGATGTAAGCATCCCTCAATCAGGAGATGCCTTTGCCAAAGCACTAGACGATCTAAAAACCCAAGCCGACAATGTTCATTTTTTAGGATCGTATACAGCTAGTTTGTAACCTAGTCATGCCCGTTTGATTTTCGCACCGATTTTGGTAAGGCGGTCGCAAAGATTTTCGTAGCCGCGTTCTATTTGGTAGATGTTGCGAATTACACTTTTGCCTTCTGCACACATGGCTGCAATGACCATTGCCATACCGGCACGTACATCGGGGCTGCGTAGTTCCGCGCCTTTTAATTTTGTTCTGCCTGAAACTACAGCGCGGTGCGGATCGCACAAAACAATTCGCGCGCCCATACCAATCAGCATATCAACAAAAAACATCCGCGACTCAAACATTTTTTCGTGAACCAGCACTGTGCCTTCAACTTGTGTTGCAACTACAGTGATTATGCTTGTAAGGTCTGGTGGAAAGCCCGGCCATGGCGCATCATCAATTTTAGGAATCATTCCGCCTATGTCGGTGTTTATTTTTAGCGATTGTTTTTTTGGAACGTGAATACAATTATTTTGATGTTCCCACGTTATACCTAATTTACTGAACGCAACTTTTGCAGGGCGCAGGTCGGCTGGTGTAGGACCTTCAATATAAAGCTCGCTGTGTGTTGCGGCGGCAAGACCGATAAATGATCCTACTTCCATATAGTCTGAACCAAGAGTAAATTCGCAGCCGCCTAATTTTTTTACACCATTTATAACTAGCCTGTTTGATCCTATGCCTTCTATTTTTGCTCCCATAAGGACAAGCATATTACACAGATCCTGTACATGCGGTTCAGACGCTGCATTGCTAATAAGAGTGCGTCCCTTTGCTGTTACAGCTGCCATAATTGCATTTTCTGTTGCAGTAACTGATGCCTCGTCTAAAAAAATATCTGCACCAGTTAATGATGATGCATTGAATTCAAAATTTTTTGATGTTGTTACCTTTGCGCCTAACTCCTCTAATGCTAAAAAGTGAGTGTCCAATCTGCGTCTGCCTATAACATCACCACCAGGCGGCGGTAAAATTGCCTTGCCGGTCATTGCAACAAGAGGTCCTGCAAATAAAATAGAGGCTCTAATTTTTTCTGCAAGGACATTCGGAATCTCGCTTGTGGTAATATTTTTTGTACACAATTTTAATGTTGAATCATCAAGCTGTTCCGTTAAACCGCCAAGTTTCTGAAACACTTCCAGCATAACAGACACATCTTCTATTTTTGGAACATTGCGCAAGATAATGGGATCGCTGCTTAACAACGAAGCGGCAATACAAGGCAGAGCCGCATTTTTATTTCCGCTTGCTTTAATGGTGCCGCTTAAACTATGCGAACCTTCTATAAAATATTCATTTGTATTTTGCATAATTGAATTAACGTTTGGGGTAATAAATATCACTACCGCCACCACCACCGCGCGGCGGATTTGGTCCCCGCTCCCTCCGGCGCGGCTCTGAATACGCTGCACTTTTAAGTTTTATACCCACAAGAAGTTTTACTGAAAATCCATTAGTCGTATTTTTTAAATATTCAAGATTGTCTTCATTGTCTGCTATGGTATAGTTAAACGAGGTATCCAGCCGGCTTCTAAATTTATAATCATAAAATAATTCTGTGCGGAAATAATACGGACCGGAAAATGAATAATCCATACCAAAACCGATTTTTAATTTAGTAGAGTTCCAAAAATTTGCCCTGCCGTAACTATCACCTTTACTTGTATTTTCGAATAACTCATAATCTTTAGAATAAGTTTTTGAAAGTGATATATCAAACTGGAATCCAAAAACAGGAAATATTTTCCAATCACTTGTAACGTTAATGGGAATTTTTGCCAAAAGTTGAATATCTAAATTAACGCCGCGCAGCTCCCAATCTTCTGCAACAAGGGTATCTTTTTTTAAATACGAATTACTTTTAAATTTTGTAGAAGTGCCTAAGAAAAGAATATCAGCTTCGAAATATGTTAAATCAAAAAAAAACACACCGCCTATATTTGCTTGGTTATATTTTTGTTTGTATTCCCCGCCTTTAATTTCTGCTTTAAGTGTATTAAAGTCTATGCCTGTATAAAAACCTACACCGGTGCTTATCTCAAATCCTTGCGAAAATACAAACGTAGAACATATAAAAAATATAAAAGTGAATATTGTTGTCTTTTTCATTTATAATGCTCCGCCTTTTGTATCCGTTAATTCACTTCTATATTTAATAGAATTGTATCAATGTATTTGTCCGGTTCATCGCTATCATAATAGTAAGGCTCACTTAATTTAAGTGATAATACAATAAAAACAGTACCGCCTCCAGAAATAAGAGCGGCACCTTCTGTCGAAGTTATAACTAAGGTATCAAATTCATCCCAGTAAACGTCCAGCTTGAAAGCATCAACACCATCAGAGCTCTCTACAACAACAACCTCCGACACTTTGCAAGTTGAATTCCATGGGTGATAGTTGAACCAAAGACGGCATAGCAAGTCATCATCATCTTCCGGTTCAAAATCTGCTGAAGCAAATGTCTCGCCGGATGTCGGCATTGTAGTAGAAAAATCAATTTTTTGGCTGGTAATTGGTGTAGGTACTGGGGCGACACTCCATGTACCATTTTCAAACATGGCTGATGTTAATGTCGTATTTGCTGGAAGAGGTCCCGATCCAGTCGTATCTGTCAAAATAGGTGTTGTCTTTGATGTTAATTCAAATATTTCAAAACCAGCATCAAAAGTTGTAGGACCTGCATCATTTTCTAACGGTATGCTTTCTTTTGAAAATTCAACTTCGCTGTAATCAATAATCACGGTTTGCTTAGCGCCGTCCTGATACTCTATTTCAAATGTAGCAACTTTTGGGTTTGCCGCTTCTGAAATTAAAAACATATAGCCGCCGCGCGGCTCCCCATCCGGCTCCTCAATAATACCTTTAGTGTCCGCCGGTAAAAAGTTATTTGGATTATGGCCGGGTATTGTTTTGCGATACCATATATCGTTAGTAAAAAACGTTGCGTAATCGGGGTAATGATCTTCGCGGTATTTTTTGTTGTAAAGATGCAATGCATCATTTATTTCTGTTATTGTTGTATTTTTATTATCGTTTAACAGACCAGATAAAGTTACGGCAGTGTAAGCGGCTTTATTACTCCATTCCCTGTCTAATTCTTTTGGTTCAAAACGCTTCGCGAAAATAGGATTTGTAGCATCCGGTGCTGTTAAAAGGGAAAAAGAATCATCACCGGCAGCAGGCAGAGTTTTATCTCCTGATACAGGATGTGTACTACCCGGAACAGCTATTACTGCAGTTGTGTCAAACCAGCTTTCTGTAAAATCGCCCCGCCCAAAATATCCGCCAATATCTTCGGGTGCTTCTTTGCTGTCACTCCAAATTAAACCAATCGGTATTCCTGATTTTACTCTGCCGCGCAACACAATATGGTCAACACCGTCTGAAGTTTTATAGGCACTTTTGATATTTATGCCTACAGGATTAATTCTATTATTTTCTTCACCGTACTTGTATGTTATTTTAGGATTATAGTTATCTTCGTAGGTTGGCGAATAAGGAAAGACATTATAACCGCCTACAACTTCAGCTTTTTTTACGGGGACTAAATCAGTTCCTTTGCAAGTTAATATCACTGTTAAGCAACAAAAAGCAACAATGCCTGCCAGCGGCAGATTTTTCATAAATCCTCTCTCATAAATAAGTAAAGTTTACCAATCTGATTATCGGTTTTTAAAGGAGTGGACTTAACTACAAACTATATTCGGGACGGCGAGACTCGAACTCGCGAAGTCCTGGTCCCAAACCAGGTGCCATAGCCACTAGGCAACATCCCGTTCATTACATTAAAAATTTAGCATATATCGCAGAGTCTTGCAAGGCTTGTAAAAACAAAATCCAAAAAAACGTGATAAATATCACTAGTTTTCAAAAAAAATATTCAAAAAGTAAAGCGCCATTCAACTTTACCCCATTACTATTATAAGGAGCTTTTATGATAATATTAAAAAATTACAGGCGAAACTTTTTAGCGCTGTTGGTGCTGGCTGCTGCATTGCTTATGACCTCATGCTTAGGCGGCTGCGACACCTACCCGGATACTACCAGTTATGGCGGGAAATCCGGAAAAAAACTATCCGTAGCCTCGTGGAATATGCAGGCGCTTTTTGACGGAGCAGAGACAGGATCAGAATATGCCGATTACAGCAAGGAAGCCGGCTGGAATGAGCAAAAGTACCTTGCCCGTTTAAATGCCGATTCTGATGCCATAATGCAAATAGGGGAGCGCGGTCCCGATTTTTTAGCCCTGATCGAGGTAGAAAATCAGAGTGTGCTAGAAACTCTTGGCACTGAATATTTAGCAAAATGCGGATATAACTACAGTTTTTTTACAAATACGCAGGGTTATTCCTTGGGAGTGGGCGTGTTAAGCCGTTACCCGTTTACGAAAAAACTGTCCCATTCGTCAAATATAAACGGAGAACGAATTCCCCGTCCTATTGCAGAAGTTTGGATCGAACCGGACGGCAAGCCCATAGTGATTTTTATTTGCCATTGGAAGTCTAAACTTGGCGGTGAATCGACAACTGAGATTATGCGGCGCAATGCTGCAAAGATCATTTTGCGCAGGATAAACCAGATTAATGCGGAAAATCAAGGAACGGCAATCATCGTACTTGGCGATTTAAACGAAAATTACGATGAATTTTACAGGAACTCTTGTGAATATATTTGCGCGATTATGCCAGATGATCCGCAGGCGGCAATTTTAACAGGATTTGCCCTGCCTGCGCAGGAAGAAGAAGATGATGCAGCGGTTTTACCAAAGCCTATTCAAGATTTCTTTATACTAAGCAGCGAAAAACCACCGGTTTCTGCCTTTTTTGATGGTGCAAGCGGTGTTTTTTATTCACCATGGAGTTTGGAAATGCAAAACGGCTCTTATTATTATGGTTCCAACTGGGAAACTATTGATCACTTTTTACTTTCGCCTACACTTTTTGATGAATCCGGCTGGGAATTTGATTCTGCTCTTGTCGTTGACACAGAGCCTTTCGTTAATTCAAAAAATGAGCCTGCTATTTACAACCCGCGCACCGGTTCCGGTCTTAGCGATCACCTGCCCATTTTATTGAATTTGATCGCCAAGTAACAAACAACAACCCCCGGCACGTACGACGTATTTACACAATAAACACTATAAATTATAATAAAAGTATGTGCGGGGGTGTAGCTCAGTTGGCTAGAGCGCTTGCATGGCATGCAAGAGGTCAGGGGTTCAATTCCCCTCACCTCCAAAAAAAATAAGGGCGCGCTAAAAGCAACGCCCTTTTTTTTATTTCCTTATTAAGATTTCTTTATTTTCTTATTAGGTCTTTAAACATAGCATGACGTTTTTCGTCTTGCATAAGCAGATTAAGTTTGAACTGACCATCGCGGTAGCCAAGTGCTATGCAGCGCTCTTTAAATGTTTCAAATGATTCTTTAACTAAAAGCTCACTTTGAGGATCTTTTAAGCGCAACGAATCGCGTTTTGCTTTATATTCTTCGTTCTGCGCTTTTAATTCCACATCAACAAGTTTGCTGAATTTTTCTGCATCTTCTTTTGTTGCGTTGTCGTCTGCAAACTCATAATAAAAATGGTATAGTGAATTTTCGACATCTGCAAAAGCAACAAAAAAACGCAATGTCTGGCTTGTTTCTTTTTCGACAGTGTGAACAGCAGCAATAAATTGACGCTCGTGGAGTTTTTCGCCTGTCAACGAAATGATTCCGTTTGCTTTTTGTATAAATTGAATTGTAGGAAAGTCGTTATAGTAGCCGGTAACTTCTACAATATCATTCATTGTGTAGCGATATAAACCTGATGTTGTTGTAACAACAATATTGTAACGGTTACCTTGAGTAAGCGCGTGCAATTGGTATACTCTCGGGTTCTCTGTACCAAAATCAGCCTCGCGTATAAATTCAAAATACACTTTATGTGCAAATAAAACAGTGTCATTTGTTTTTGGATTCATAACCTGACCTGCTTTTAATTCAGAAGCATAGTATCCAAACTCAAAAAACATAGTGTCAGGCGGAAAAGAATCTTTTATTTTTTTAAAATACACGTGTGTGTTTCCGCACATCCAAATATTAACAGTCTGCAAATTCGGCCAGTAGTGTTTTGGAAGAACTGTTCCGTATTTTGTACGCAAGTCGCGTAACTCTTGTGCACGTTCAGGATCAGGTTTTATTTTTTTCATCAATGCATCGCGGATATTTTGCGGAATATCAAATTTTGTGCTAATAGTGCCTTGCTCAATATCGGTAACATAATCATCATAAAATTCATTTGCGTTATTCTGCATTTCGATAAGCGTGCTGGGGTTAGCCGTAATAACCCATGTTACATTCTGCATAATACCCATGCGCATAATCGCATAGTAACGGGCTTTGTAATCTGCAATATGAAAGATATCTGCAGGCGCTGCATGAATACCTTGCATAAATGACGGTATATCACGCTGCGACATACCCGAAATCGAGCCGTAAACAGTGCCGTCCGGTGCAGCACCTTCAATTGCCTTGCCGACAATCGATACTGTTACTCCTTCAAATGTTATCGGTTTGTACTTTGACACTAGATAAAACCACAATCTGTTCATCTTGCCGTAAACTTCTTTATAATATCTTTCGGTAATGGGAATCCATTTTGGATCGTTAGTCGTGCCGCTGGTTGTAGCATACATTTTAGGCTTGCCGGGGAACAAAACGCCCTGTTCACCGTTTTTATGCCGCTCAATATACGGTTTTAAGGCCTCATAGTCATTGACTGGTACATTTTCATCGTAGGCTTCAAATAACTCCCATGTTTCCTTTGACTTTAAAATATCAGCAAAGTGATGTTCCTTACCGTAAACCGTATCCTTTGCCATTGCAAGTATGTAACGTAAAGTCTTTTCCTGCGCTCTTGGACAATCTTCTGATACTTTATCCAGCTTTCTTTTCTCTGCGCTTCCTGCAATAGCCAATCCGGCTTTGATTTTCCACAGCCCTTTTGTTTTCTTAACCTTCATAATTCCTCCTGTAAAAGGTGTTATGCTATTGTGCCGATTTTACTATGTGCGGTCAATTAAATTTTGCTTAAAAAAGACTATATCTTGGTATTAAATGAATATACTTTGGTATAAGGGTACCCATAAACCGAAGGTCATAGCTTACTATATCAGCTTGCCATCAGCTTGCCATTGTATCTAATTTATTATTTTGCTAAAATTCATGGTGTATGAAAAATCGTATACTCTTAAAAATTGTCGGCTTCGCAGCACTTTATGCGGTGATGTTTGTTGTAATCTCGCTGCTCCAATTTGCCTGGCAGGGTAGTTTCAGCAGGCAGCTGGGCAATTTACGGGTAAGCGGTACTTTTGCCGGTAAAGACCTGGCTGGGGCGCAGAGAGAGCAGAAACCGGCGTCTAGTTACTCAGGTTTATTGGACGATGATCCGCATGCTAGCGGCAAAGAATATTTTGTCTCCGATGGTGTAGGTGTTTTTTTTGGCGGTTTAGAATTTTTTCTTAGCTCCACAGAACTCTACGGTCTGGTTTATGTTGATTCCCAAAATACTAAACATCCGCTTAAACCGGATATAATGACGCTTTCGACAGAAGCTGTTCGTTTTAAATTGCAAAATTCTATCGAGATTTCTTTTTATATTCAGCGTGAAGATGATGTGGAAGAACTTATTATAAGCACAATAATGCCGGAAGATGTTCGCGGTTTGGAAGTGCCTTACCGTCCGTCGCTTAAAGCAAGGACAAAAATTAACGCAGGCAGCGGTACAAGCAATTCGTCAATGTATGTAAATTATAGCGGCTCCGATTATATGTTTGACAGAGCGATTTTGGATACATCACGCAGGGTTATAATTTTAAGTAATAAAAATCCTATTATTGTTTACCGTATTGTGCCGGATGAAAAACAGTCCAATCCAGCAGATTTTATAATTTCCGGCGCTATGGAAAAAACACGCTATGATGAACTTTTAGCTAAGTGGTGCGGTAAGGCGCTTGTTAATTTAGAACAACAAGTTTTTAACGGCACCAACAACGAAGAAATTATTACAGCTTATGTAGCGGAAACTGCACGGCGCGGCAGTTATCAGTCGGCAACAGATAATATACCGGAATCTTTTACATCAAGTCAGTCGCGGACTTTTTTGTCAGCCCCGTTTTTAGGCAGACTTGATTTAGGTTTAAGAACGCTTAAAACATCAGATCGTAACATAATGGACACTTATTCTGAATTGCTTAAAGACAAGCCGCTTGATTTTTTTAAATCGGAACGCGCTCTGGAATACATTGCATTGCGTGACCGTGATACAGTTTTTGACACTGCTGTTGAATTTGAAACAGCCATACCGCCTAGCTCGATCACTTTTGATCTGTGTGCTTCTGTTTTTGAAGATTGGTGGACGTGGTGGCAGTGGAAACAGGAAAGACAATCTACGAATAATGTTGATAAGGCTGCCAATGCTAATCCGTTTGATCCTTTGGTTGCCGAAGCAAAGCGTATTTTGGCACAGTTAGCCGTTATGGATAGCGAGCATAAAACTATGTTTATGGTTCAAGATAAAACTGTTGATGTGTTATACAATTTGCGGCTTGGTATTGCGGTAGCTGCTTACGGCGAGGCAAGCAAAAAAAGTGAATGGGCAGCAATAGGCAGATCCTTGGTGCTTTCTGCATTAAGTTTTGCCGCAGATAACGGCACACTGCGCAGTATTTTTGATTATACAGAAATTCAAAATCCGGAAAACACCGGTTTAAATGCCCAACAAAGTTCTTTTTCTTTTGTGCCTCGTACAAATTCCGATACAATTACCACTGCAACTATTTACAAAATACTGCGCTTTTCTGATTATTATCCGCATGCTGTAGGTGCGGGATCTGTTTACAACGGTGTTTGGATTTGGACAATTTCGCCTGTCGTTGCGGCATCGTATCAGCAAAATGTACTCGACATAGCTGTAAGTTTTCCTGTAGATCAAGCTCATTATTTACTGATAAACGGGGTAGGTCCCTTTTCAAAAATACAAATGCGCGACACAGACTACCGTTCCGACCCTCAGTTTGAACGCTATGCTTCACACGGCTGGGCATATTCCGCCTCTGAGCGCACACTGCTTCTAAAACTGGTACACCGCAATCAACTTGAACACATCAAGATTTTCTTTTGATCACAGTTTTACGGCAGCCGCTGTGCACAGTGACTTATCAATTCTCTGTTGCTGCGTTATAATAAACTATGGCTTTAAATTGCGGTATTGTGGGACTTCCGAATGTCGGCAAGTCTACGATTTTTTCTGCGCTATCCGGCGCACCTGCCGAGGCGGCGAATTATCCTTTTTGCACGATAGAACCTAACAAGGGCATAGTCAATGTTTCTGACGCACGGCTTGCAAAGCTTGCAGAAATCTTTAGCCCCAAAAAGGTGATTCCGGCGGCTCTGGAGTTTGTCGACATAGCAGGTCTTGTTAAGGGCGCGTCAAAGGGCGAGGGGCTTGGCAACCAGTTTTTGGGGCATATCCGCGAGGTTGGAATTATTGCGCAGGTTGTTCGATGTTTTGATAACCCCGATATTATCCATGTAAATAACAAGGTTGACCCTGCAAATGATATGGAAGTGATAGCCCTTGAACTTGCGCTTGCAGACCTTGATACCCTTGCCAAACGGCGTGAAAGGGCTGAACGCACTTTTAAAGTGCAGCCTGCCGCAGAAAAGAAAGCGGCTCAGACTGTGTTGAATGCTCTTGCAAAAATTGCTCCGGCACTGGAAGACGGCAAGCCTGTCCGGTCTTGTATAGCAAATTTAAATGATGAAGAGCTGGAATCTATATACGATTGCCACTTTATTACACAAAAACCTCAAGTTTATGTATGCAATACTGATGAACAAGGTGTAAAAGATGCTGTAAAAGGCAGAGCTAATGATTATATCAAGGCGGTACAGGCTCGCGCAGCCTCTGAAGGTGCTCAATCAGTGATAATCTGCGGAAAATTCGAAGCCGAGCTTGCAGGAATCGAAGATATTAACGAAAAAAAAGAGTTTTTGGCAGAAATCGGCTTAACTGAGCCGGGACTTTCCGTGCTTGCCGCCGCTGCATACAAACTTTTAGGACTTAGCACCTTTTTTACAGCCGGTGCAGATGAGTGCCGCGCATGGACAGTCCGTTGCGGCGACACTGCCCCCCGCGCCGCCGGTGTAATCCATACCGATTTTGAAAAGGGCTTTATAAAGGCAGAAGTCTACACTTACAACGACATAGTTCAATACGGCAGCGAAGCCAAGATCAAAGAAGCCGGTAAATACCGGCAGGAAGGCAAAGAATATATCGTGCAGGACGGCGATATAATGTTTTTTAAATTTAATGTATAAGAGGTGTTCTTTATGGAATTAAAAACTTTTGCTATGCTTTGCGCTTTTGTAATTTATTTAGGTGTGATGATTTTTATCGGCTGGCGTACATCAAAACGGAATTCAAGTCTGCAAGATTTTTTTTTAGGTTCGCGCAGCACCGGTCCATGGATTACGGCGTTAAGCGCAGAGGCTTCGGATATGTCCGGTTGGTTGTTGATGGGTTTGCCCGGTGTAGCATATTTAGGCGGCATGAAAGAGGCATTTTGGACGGCTTTCGGCTTGATTGTAGGCACATATTTAAACTGGCTTTTTGTAGCAAAACGCCTGCGCAAATTCACGATACATGCAGATGATTCCATAACGATACCGGAATTTTTTACAAACCGTTTTAAAGATAAATCGCGGATCATATCGCTTATATCTGTAATTTTTATTTTGATATTTTTTACAATCTATGCAGCGTCAGGATTTAAAGCATGCGCAGATCTATTTGAATCTGTTTTTGGATTACCATACATTGCCGCGCTGTTGCTGGGGGCAGCAGTTATTGTTATCTACACTCTGTTAGGCGGCTATATGGCTGTGTGCTCAACAGATTTTATACAAGGCACGCTAATGTTTTTAGCGCTTGTTATTACAACAATTATTGGAACAGTATCACTTGGCGGTATTTCAGGTGTTGTTGATAGAGTGGGTGCTGATTTTTTAAACCCATTCCATAACAATCCCAATGCCCCTTTTGGAGCTATGGGCATAATATCGGCACTTGGTTGGGGATTGGGATATTTTGGTATGCCGCATATTTTGGTACGCTTTATGGGTCTGCGGTCGAATAACGAAATAAAAGTTTCCAGACGCATAGCTATGGTTTGGGTTGTAATAGCATTTGCAGGTGCGCTTTTGATAGGCGCGTGCGGCGCCGCATATCTTACAACACCGCTTGCACAGGGAGCGCATGAAACTGTCTTTATACAAACTATATTACAAATGTATCCGGCATTCTTTGCAGGTATATTCTTGTGCGGAATTATGGCGGCAGCAATGAGCAGTGCCGATTCGCAATTACTTGTTGCTGCCAGTGCGTTTTCACGCGACATCTATCAAAGTTTTTTCAATAAAGATGCCGGCAAAAAAGAAATGGTAATAATTAGCCGCCTTACAGTTTTTGCAGTTGCCGTTATTGCATTCTTTATCGCTATGGATAGAAACAGTTCGATTTTTAGCTTGGTAAGTTATGCATGGGCAGGATTCGGCGCAACATTCGGCCCGCTTGTTTTGTTGTCATTGTTTTGGAAAAATGTTACCCGCAACGGCGCACTTTGCGGACTTATTACAGGCGGCATAACGGTAATCGTTTGGAAAAATATTCCGGCAACTTTTTGCAGCATATTTGATCTATACGAAATTATTCCGGGGTTTACCGCATGCCTTATTTTTGCAGTAGTTGTAAGCCTTATTGATAAAAAAAATCCCGAAGTTGCGGCGCAGTACGAGGCATTTTCAAAAATAAAAGATTAAAGATGCCCTACAGCCTGCGAAGGCTACAGCCAGACAAGCCAAGTAGTAGACGTAAAACTTTGAATTGCTGCCGCTATTGGCGGCCTATTGATTTTTGATAATATTAGGCATACCATTTTATGTAGAGGAGATTCTATGAAAAAAATTTCTATTTTTGTTTTATTGGTTACTTTGTTTGTTATTCCCTGTTCAGCAAAGGCAAAAACTCATCCTATAAAATTTGAAAAAGCACTTGAAATATTGGATGAAAATTGCAAAAAGTACCCATGGGGGTATATTGTAGTGAATTTTCAAACTAAAGATGACAGTCCTGAAGCCTGCGATCTTGTACGCATAACCCACGATAGCGGTGAAATTTACTTACTGACACTCAATAAGGGCGGCAACCGTTATGAGGTTAGAATTGAATTTGTTATACCGCGGGAAGATAAAGTCCCTGCCAATGCACTTCGCGGTCCTGACATCAATTTAAGCGTCAGAAGTAATTTAAATGCTGTTCTTCCAAAAGTATCGACCCCTGCCGTATCGCAGTAAAAATTAGGCTTTACACCACAAATACTTTACCTCCGGCAAGAAAGTTGCCGGGGGTTGTTCGCGCTATATATGTCAGATTCATTATGGGCATCTCTGAATACTAGTGGCACGAATAAAAATCCTCGCCGCAGAGCAGCGGGATTTTTGACATCCACGCACCCGCGAGGGTGCGACGCGAGCCATTGCGGGGCAGTGGAAACTACATTTTTGTTTCAATCCACGCGCGAGGGTGCGACTGTCTACATTGTAACTCATGTCCCCATAAATAGTTAAGATGCCTGTTTTGCGAACCTCCATAAGTTTTGTAGGGGGGTAGAAAATTTTCCTTCACTAGTTTTGTCAAATATCGGTATGATATAGACTTAAAATCCCTGCGAATATCACGGAGATTTTTGTGTCTTGGGGGTTCGCAGTGTTATTTTGTTAAGCAAATCGTTAAACTATTAGCGGTTCATCAACATCAAACGATGCATTAACACCAATATGTTCGACACGATTTTTATAGTTGGCACCAAGGTAATAATACCGCAGACTATCAAGTTTTGTATCAATAATCTCTTCCAAGCGCGATTTTAATTTTACCCATTGCGCAGGATCGACGACACATTCAAAAACAGAAAATTGAACACGTTGACCGTAATCAGTGCATGCCTTGGCAACTTTGCGCAAGCGTTTTTTTCCGCCGTCACTGGTAACAGCAACATCATAACTAACTAAAACCATCATGGTATCATCTCCAGAAAAATGGCGGATACCCATCAATGTCAGAACGAATATGCCGTGCCAGCAAATTGGCTTGAATAAAAAATAACAGCCCTATATCGACAGTTTCGTCAATAAAAATCCTCGCCGCAGAGCAGCGGGATTTTTGTTCTCCCGGAGAGTTGCACTTCGGGTTTAATACCCTCCGTTACGCCGCAGAGCGGCGGGGTATTAAACCCTACGGCTCGAATAAATGGATGCAATACCTTTTCGTGTTTGCGATTCTGATATTCGGTAAGCACGGTTTTTCGTGCAGCATCATTTAACAGAACGGCTCCGCTTTCAGATTTTGTAAAATCTTTTTTTGATAATTGTCCGCGATTGATCAAAGACAACACTAAGCGATCGGCAATCACCGGTCTGAATTCTTCCATCATATCTAATGCAAGCCCGTGTCTTCCCGATCTGTCTCGATGTAAAAAACCAACTTGCGGATCAAGTCCCACAGTTTCAAGTGCAGATCGTACATCATGCGAAAGCAGCACATAAATAAAAGATAAAAGCGCATTTACCTCATCTAACGGAGGACGCCGGTTGCGGCCATCAAATACAAAATCACTTTTTTGATCAAGGATTAAATGATCAAAAACATCAAAATAGGCAGCCGCCCCCTGAC